>CAZMRY010000031.1:0-8486 GCA_964568815.1 uncultured Eubacteriales bacterium
GTGTTGAACCACAGTCAGAAACAGTTTGGAGACAGGCTGATGACTACAAAGTACCAAGAATGATTTATGTTAACAAGATGGATATCATGGGTGCTGACTTCTACAACGTAGAAGCAATGGTTCATGACCGTCTTAAGGCTAACGGTGTACCTATTCAGTTACCTATCGGTGCTGAAGATACTTTCGTAGGTATCATCGACCTTATGAATATGGAAGCTGAAATTTACCACGATGAAATGGGTAAAGACTACAGCAAAGAAGAAATTCCTGCTGATATGCTTGATAAAGCTCAGGAATACAGAGATAAAATGGTTGAAGCCATTTGCTCAACAGACGAAGAATTAATGGAAAAATATCTTATGGAAGAAGAAATTTCTGTTGATGAACTCAAAAAAGCATTAAGAAAGGCTACTATCAATAATGAAATCGTGCCTATGCTTTGCGGTACTTCATACAGAAACAAAGGTGTTCAGCTTCTTTTAGATGCTATCATCGAATATATGCCTTCTCCACTTGATGTTGACGCTATCAAGGGTGTTAACCCTGATACAGAGGAAGAAGAAGAAAGACCATCATCAGATACTGAGCCATTTGCAGCTTTAGCATTTAAAATTGCAACTGACCCATTCGTTGGTAAAATCTGCTTCTTCAGAGTTTACTCAGGTACTGTAGCTGCAGGTTCCTATGCACTTAATGCGTGCAAGGGTCACAAAGAAAGACTCGGTAGAATTCTTCAGATGCATTCAAACCACAGAGAAGATGTTGACACTGTTTATGCAGGTGACATCGCTGCTGCTGTAGGTCTTAAGAATACAACAACAGGTGATACACTCTGCGACGAAAAACATCCTATTATCTTAGAATCAATGGAATTCCCTGATCCTGTTATCAGAGTTGCTATTGAACCTAAGACAAAAGCAGGTCAGGAAAAAATGGGTATCGCTCTTGCAAAGCTTGCTGAAGAAGACCCAACATTCCAGACATATACAGACGAAGAAACAGGCCAGACAATTATCGCTGGTATGGGTGAGCTTCACCTTGAAATCATCGTAGACAGACTTCTTCGTGAATTCAAAGTAGAAGCAAACGTTGGTGCTCCACAGGTTTCTTATAAGGAATCTATTACAAAAACTGTTGAAGTTGAGCACAAGTATGCACGTCAGTCAGGTGGTAAGGGTCAGTACGGTCACGTTGTTATGACAATGGAGCCTCTTGAGGCAGGTGCAGGCTACGAATTTGTTAACAAAATCGTTGGCGGTGTTATTCCTAAAGAATACATCCCTGCAGTTGATGCTGGTATCCAGGGTGCTATGCAGACAGGTACAATCGCAGGCTACAACGTTGTAGACGTTAGATGTACTTTAACATACGGTTCATACCACGAAGTTGACTCATCTGAAATGGCGTTTAAGATTGCCGGTTCTATGGCATTCAAAGAAGGTATGAGAAAAGCAGATCCTGTTCTTCTCGAACCTGTTATGAAGGTTGACGTTGTTGTTCCTGATGAATACATGGGTGCAGTTATCGGTGACCTTACTTCAAGACGTGGACAGATTCAGCAGCAGGAATCAAGAAACGGCGGAATCAGTGCTATCACAGCATTCGTTCCACTTGCTGAAATGTTCGGTTATGCAACAGATATGCGTTCTAACACACAGGGTAGAGGCCAGTACACAATGCAGCCTGACCACTTTGATCCTGTACCAAAGAGCATTATGGAGAAGATTGTTGCAGAAAGACAGAAAAATCAATAATATTTAGAAAAATAACTATTGCATTTTTCATTAAAATAGTTTATACTATAACTACAAATAAACAAAAAAGAATAAATTTTAGGAGGAAACTAAAATGGCTAAAGAAAAATTTGAAAGAAATAAGCCCCATGTCAACATTGGTACAATCGGCCACGTTGACCATGGTAAGACTTCTTTAACAGCTGCTATTACAAAGGTATTAGCATTAAAGGGTCAGGCTCAGTACTCAGCTTACGATAACATCGATAAAGCTCCAGAAGAAAGAGAAAGAGGTATCACAATTTCAACAGCTCACGTTGAATACGAAACAGACGCTCGTCACTACGCTCACGTTGACTGCCCAGGACATGCTGACTATGTTAAAAACATGATCACAGGTGCTGCTCAGATGGACGGTGCTATCCTCGTAGTATCAGCTGCTGACGGTCCTATGCCTCAGACAAGAGAACACATCCTTCTTTCAAGACAGGTTGGCGTTCCTTATATCGTTGTATTCTTAAACAAGAGAGACCAGGTTGACGATCCAGAATTACTTGAATTAGTAGAAATGGAAATCAGAGAACTCTTAAACGAATACGAATTCCCAGGTGACGATACACCTATCGTTGCTGGTTCAGCTCTTCAGGCTCTTGAATGTGCATCAGATGATCCTTCAGCTCCTGAATACGAACCAATCCTCAAACTCATGGATGAAGTTGATGCTTACATCCCAACACCTGAAAGAAAAGCAGATCTCCCATTCATTATGCCTGTAGAAGACGTATTCTCAATCACAGGCCGTGGTACTGTTGCTACAGGTAGAGTTGAAAGAGGTCAGCTTAAAGTTAACGAAGAAGTTGAAATCGTTGGTTTAACAGACGAAGCAAGAAAAGTTGTTGTTACAGGTATCGAAATGTTCAGAAAGCTTCTCGACTATGCTGAAGCTGGTGACAACATCGGTGTTCTTTTAAGAGGTGTTCAGAGAAACGAAATCCAGAGAGGACAGGTTCTTGCAAAACCAGGTTCAATTCACCCACACACAAAATTCAAGGGCGAAGTTTACGTTCTTACAAAAGAAGAAGGCGGACGTCATACTCCATTCTTCAACAACTACAGACCACAGTTCTATTTCAGAACAACTGACGTTACTGGCGTTATCACACTCCCAGCCGGCACAGAAATGTGTATGCCTGGCGATAACGTAACAATGGACGTTGAACTCATCACACCTATCGCTATCGAAGAAGGTCTCAGATTCGCTATCCGTGAAGGTGGTAGAACAGTAGGTTCAGGCGTTGTTACAGCTATCAACTAATTATATTAGTTCTCATAAAAATTGCTTATGCTTTGCATAGGCAATTTTTTTTGTTGCTAAAGTATAAATTGTATGATAAAATTAAAGAAAAAGCTGAAAAGAGGTTTAAAATGTTCAGATATGAAACGCACTTGCATACATATCCTGTAAGCAAGTGTGCGTCGGCAGAAGTTGTTGATGTGATGAAGTTATATAAAGAACTGGAATATGACGGAGTCTTTATAACAAACCATTTTATAGATGGAAATATTAATATAGAAAATACTGCAAGCTATGAAGAAAAGATAAATTTCTATTTTTCTGATTACGAAAAAGGTAAGGCTGCAGAAGAAAAAATAGGGATAAAGGTGTTTTGCGGAGTGGAAAGCACATATGGTGGCACCGACTTTTTAATTTACGGACTTGATAAAGAATGGTTTCTTGCAAATCCGCAGATTATGGATATGAAGAAAAGCCAACAGCTTCAGTTTTTTATGGATAACGGTGCTCTTGCTATTCAGGCACATCCTTTCAGAGAGGCAGCATATATTGACCATATAAGATTGTTTCCGAGAAATGTGCACGGAGTTGAAATAATCAATGCAGGCAGAAAAGAAGCCGAAAACAAGATGGCAGAGATTTATGCAGAGTATTATGATTTGATTAAATTTGCAGGCTCTGATAAGCACAGTGCAAAAAAGAAAGGTAATCTGGCAGGAATGTGTTCTGAAACCCCTGTTTTAAGCGTGCAGGATTTTATTGATAAGGTGAAGAACAGAGAAATGAATGTTTTTGAGATGAAACTGTTATAGAATATTAAATTTTGTTTAGACATAATACTATAATGAGGTGGTATTATGTATAAGGATTTGCAAGCCGGTGATATTATCGGCGTAAAGAGGTTTTTATATTCTCATTATGGGGTATATGTTGGGGATAACAAGGTAATTCACTACTCAGGAGCAGAAAGCGATTTTTCAGGCAAAAAGACGGTAAGGTACGGTACGATGGATGAATTTTTAAGCGGACAAAAGGAATTTTTCGAGCTTGTGTTTCCTGATATTCACAAAAGACCTGAAAAAGAGGCAAGATATGAAACGCTAAGCCTTAAATATCATCTGTATTCACCTGAGGAAACCGTAAAAAGAGCAGAAAGCAGGCTTGGAGAGGATAAATACAACTTAGCTTTAAACAACTGTGAGCATTTTGCAATCTGGTGCAAAACAGGAATTTCAGAGTCCTATCAGGTTAAAGATGTGCTGAAAAATGTAGTAAAGATGGTTGAGAAAATTTATGAAATTTGAGAGGTGGTTGCTATTTTAAAGAAAATAATTGCCTGGACTTTGGTAGTGCTTTGGATGTGCGTAATTTTTTCTTTTTCTGCACAGGAGGCAACAGTATCAAAGAAAACAAGCGGAAAAACTCTTATAAAAATAGCATCAACCCTTTCAAAAGATTTCAAAAAACTACCGCCGAAAAAGAAAGCGGAAAAGGTAGAGCCTTATCAGACAGCAATAAGAAAGGTTGCACATATTACAGAGTATGCAATACTTGGCATACTTGCATATATTGCATTTCTTCAGCATAGAAAGAAAAAGCTTGTTGTTTCGGCAACAACTCTTTGTTTGCTTTATGCCATATCAGATGAAATTCATCAGCTTTTCGTAAAAGGGCGAGCCTGTCGTTGGTACGATGTTCTTATAGACACAGGCGGAGCACTGATTGGAATAATGATAATAATAGGAATAATCAAATTAATAAATAAAAGGAGTGTTTTAAATGGTTGATATTTTGAGAAAAGGCAGTATTGTTTTACTTGTGATTATGATTTTAATTGTCATAATCGGAAGCTTTGGGTTGTTCAGTCAGAATTTCTTAGCAGGACTTTTATATCTTATTATAGGTGTTGTGGCAACGCTGTTTTATGCAGGTTTTATCTTTCTGTTCCTTGATATGGCAGAAGATGTTGAGTACATAAAGCATAAAGTTATGGAAATTGACCGCAAAAGCAATAAAGATAAACAAGAAGAAATAAAAGACGGCTGGAAATGTCCTGAATGTGGGAGAGTAAACCACAGCTATACAGGAACTTGTGCTTGTGGGAAGGCGAGATAATAAGAAAAAAGACTTGCGTGTGCAAGTCTTTTTGTATGAAGCATTTCGCTATGCGAAATATGAAGCACAGGCAAAGCCTGTATGAAGCAGACTCGCTATGCTCGTCTATGATGCGAAGCATTCAAAAGAATGTTGCAAAGCAACGCATCATGGCGAAGCCACTTCATAAGCGACAGCGACTTCATATTCCGAAGGAATGCTTCATTCTTTGTGAAACGAACCCTATGGGTTCTATTAAGGTACAAACGCATAGAGTTTGAATTAAACAATTTATGGTTGACAAATCTAATTACAGGATATATAATAAAGATAGAAAAAGGCAAGACCTCAAACGGTTATGCCAAAACATTAAAATTATTTAGAAAAATAACGCTAATGCTTTGCAAGGGCTGGCGTTATTTTTTTATGGAAATTACTAAAAGTAAAAGAATAATCATAAATAATATGTATTCATTATCCATAGCTATCCCCCCCTTTTTCTATTAAAAATGAGAGGATGGCATAACCGCACAGCTTTTACACTGTTTTAAATCTTGCCTGTCAGCTATTGCTGACTTTTGTATTATACTGTCTTTTTATAATTTTGTCAACAATTGCAATTTGTTCTGAACGAAGTGAAAAATCTTTGGTAAAAAATGAAGTATTGCGTTGCAAGATGAAGCATACATACTATGCTTGTCTATGAAGGGAACTCTATGGATGCCGTTTAGATAAAAATCGTTCTATAATTGTCAAAATCGTTTCTTTATCGTAAGCAGAAAGCTTGCGATATTTTTTTATGAACTTTTCTTCTTCACTATTTAATGCCATTTCAGAGGTTTGTTCGATTTTGTGCCTGATGTCTGTATGACCGATAAGGTAATCAACAGATGTTTCAAAAAAATCTGCAAGCAGACAAAGGGTTTCGCTGTTTGGCTCAACATCATGATTTTCATATTTATTTATAGATTGCTGACTAACATTAACCTTTTCAGCAAGCTGTTTTTGACTTAATCCCTTTTCTAATCTTAACAACTTCAAGTTTTTTATCATAACAACCCCTCCTTGTTATATTATTAGCATAACAACTATTTTTAGTTATGTAAGCATAGCTTGTATGATGCAAACTTACTTTGTTCGTTTATGATGCGAAGCATTCAAAATAATGTTGCAAGGCAACGCATCATAGCGAAGCCACTTCATAAGCGACAGCGACTTAATATTCCGTAGGAATACATCATTTTAACTCTGCATTTTGTTTTGCGGTTTTTATTGAAGAAATAAGAGTTACTCTTATTTCTGTACAGAGAGATGCGTAGTCTTTGTACACAGCTTCAGTTATGTAGTTTGTTTTGTATAACAATTCAAGCCAGTAGTCGGTTTCGTTGGCTTCTTTTAATGCAATTTGCAGTTTGGAAATAAAATCATTTCTGCTATGTGCATATTGAGCTTCTCTGATATTTGCTCCAATTGAAGTTCCGCTTCTGCCAACTTGATTTGCCATAAGTGTTTCTTTATTGTTTTTAAGTTGTTTTACCAAATTAATTATCTTAATAGAAAAATCCATAGATAGGTTTGAAAGTTTATCATTTTTCATTTTTGTCACCTTTTGTTTTAGTTATGAAGCATCGGCGATGCCGATATGAAGCACAGGCAAAGCCTGTATGAAGCAGACTCACTTTGTTCGTTTATGATGCGAAGCATTCAAAATAATGTTGCGAAGTAACGCATCATGGCGAAGCCACTTCATAAGCGACAGCGACTTAATATTCCGTAGGAATGCTTCATTTATTAAAAAATGCCCCGAAGGGCATTTTTTAATATGCTTTGCCCCAGTAAACCATCTTTATAGCTTTCTTACCGCAACAAATACATTTATCTGAAATTTCTTCCTGCTCAAATGGGATACATCTTGAGGTTGCACCTGTAAGCTCTTTTACTTTAAGCTCACATTCTTCTTCTCCGCACCACATTGCTTTGATAAAGCCGGGGTTTTCGTCAAGCTGTTTCTTCATTTCGTTTATATCGGTCATTTTGTAGGTTCTTTCTTCTCGGTGTGCTCTTGCTTTTTCAAGCATTGAATTCTGAACCACATCTAAAAGCTTTTCAACCTCCTCTTTTATGTTGTCAAGAGATACAACAACCTTTTCACCATTATCGCGTCTTGCAATAACTGCCTGATTGTTTTCAATGTCTTTAGGCCCGATTTCAATTCTCAGCGGTATACCTCTCATTTCCTGGTCGCTGAACTTAAATCCTGGGCTCTTGTCTGATGCGTCAACCTTAACTCTGACTGTGTCTTTAAGAGTGTTATAAAGCTCGTCTGCCTTATCTAAAACGCCTTCCTTGTGCTGAGCGATTGGAATAATCATAACCTGAGTTGGGGCAATTCTTGGTGGGAGAACAAGTCCGTTATCATCACCATGAACCATAATGATTGCACCGATAAGTCTTGTTGTAACACCCCATGATGTCTGATGAACATATTTAAGCTGATTGTCTTTATCTGCAAACTGAATGTCAAAAGCCTTTGCAAAACCGTCACCAAAGTTATGTGATGTACCTGACTGAAGAGCAATACCGCTGTGCATAAGAGCCTCTATTGTGTATGTCTGTTCTGCACCTGCGAATTTTTCCTTGTCTGTTTTCTGTCCCTTGACAACAGGCATTGCAAGATAGTTTTCACAGAAATCAGCATATACATTTAACATTCTGATTGTTTCTTCCTGAGCATCTTCTGCAGTTGCGTGGGCTGTGTGACCCTCCTGCCATAAGAATTCAAGACTGCGAAGGAACGGTCTTGTTGTTTTTTCCCATCTTACAACACTGCACCACTGATTGTAGAGCTTTGGAAGGTCTCTGTATGAATGGATAATATCTTTGTAATGGTCGCAGAAAAGAGTTTCTGATGTAGGACGAACGCAAAGTCTTTCTGTCAGTGGTTCAAGTCCGCCATGTGTTACCCATGCAACCTCAGGAGCAAAGCCCTCAACATGGTCTTTTTCCTTTTGAAGTAAGCTTTCGGGAATAAACATAGGCATATAAACATTTTCATGTCCTAAATCTTTGAACATTTTATCAAGAGTTGCCTGAATGTTTTCCCAGATAGCATAGCCGTAAGGCTTGATAATCATACAACCGCGAACTCTTGAATAATCAACAAGCTCTGCCTTTTTTACAATATCTGTGTACCATTTTGCGAAGTCTACATCCATAGATGTAATGTCTTCAACGAATTTTTTTGAATCTTTAGCCATTTTATCCTCCTACTCTACAATGCAAACAGCATGAGCTTCCATGCCTTCACCGCTTCCGCAGTAGCCCATATGTTCTGATGTTGTAGCTTTTATGTTAATATTATTTAT
>CAZMRY010000031.1:8586-17437 GCA_964568815.1 uncultured Eubacteriales bacterium
TTCCGCAGTAGCCCATATGTTCTGATGTTGTAGCTTTTATGTTAATATTATTTATATCTGTTTCAAGTGCATTTGCAACATTTTCACGCATTTTTTCAATGTGTGGCATAAGCTTTGGAGCCTGTGCAATTACTGTTGCATCTATGTTTACCACTTTATAGGGCAGAATAATTTCTTTTGTAAGTCTTAAAAGCTCAAGACTTGAAATACCCTTGAATTTTCCGTCGCTGTCAGGGAAGTGGCAGCCTATATCCCTTTTTGCCGCCGCACCAAGGAGTGCATCGCATATTGCGTGAAGAAGAACATCTGCATCTGAGTGCCCAAGCAGACCTTTTTCGTATTCTATTTTCACACCGCCTAAGTATAAATCTCTATCTTCCGCAAGTCTGTGAAAATCAATTCCGTGACCTATTCTCATTCAAAATCACCTCTGTATGCCAAAAGTGCTGAGATTATAAAATAATCATCAGGGGTTGTAAGCTTTATATTTGAGCTTTCCGAGGGCACGATTGAAACCTTTTTTCCAAGTGCCTCAAGAAGTCTGCAATCGTCTGTTGCATCAAGATTGTTTTCTGCAGCATAGTAGTGTGCATCAACGATTAAGTTTCTGTCAAAGCCCTGAGGTGTTTGTATCAAATAAAGATTTTCTCTTGGGATTGTATCTTTTATATAGCCCTCGCTGTCTGCAAGCTTGATTGTATCCTTAACAGGAGTTCCAAGTGCCGCCGCACCGTTTTGTCTTGTTTCTTCAATGCAGTTTAAAATAGACTGAGGAGTTACAAGAGGTCTTGCACCGTCGTGAATTAAAACAATATCACATTCGTCTGAAAGGGCGGAAAGTCCTTTTTTAACACTTTCCTGTCTGGTGCTTCCGCCTGTTACAATAGATGTAACCTTTTCATAACCAAAGGCTTCAACTATTTCTTTTACAAATGCAAAATCCTTTTCTGAGGTAACGATAATAATATCATCAACCTCGTGGCAGTTTTCAAAGGCATCTAATGTGTATGCGATAACAGGTCTTTCATCGATACTTAAAAAAAGCTTGTTGAAATCAATGCCCATTCTTGTTCCGCTGCCGCCTGCGGCGATTATTGCTGTAACGGTATTTTCTTTTTTTTCAGAGCCGGGGAAAATCCCTTTTATTATCTTAGCCATTTTTACCTCACATTCTATCTAGTCTATTATATATAATATTGCTTTTAATTGCAAGTATTTTTACAAAAGATATTGAAAAAAATCAGCATTTGAAGTATAATGTATGGAGGAATATTATAAAATCAGGGATGCTGTGTAAATACGGTGTTTTATAATAAATTTAGTAACAGGAGAAAAAACAAAATGCTTACTCCAATGATGCAACAATACATGGAAATAAAAGAGAAAAACAAGGACACCATAATTTTTTATCGCCTTGGTGACTTTTACGAAATGTTTTTTGAAGATGCAAAAACCGCGTCACAGATTTTAGGGCTTACATTAACAGGCAGAGATTGTGGTCTTGAAGAAAGAGCACCTATGTGCGGTGTACCTTTCCACAGCTGTGACCCATATATAACAAAGCTTGTTGCCGCAGGCTACAAGGTTGGTATCTGCGAGCAGGTTGAAGACCCTAAAGAGGCAAAGGGAATAGTTAAAAGAGAAATCGTAAGGGTTGTAACACCAGGAACAATAACCCTTTCAGATGCAGTTGAAGAAACAAAAAACAACTTCCTTGTATGCATATTCTCAAAGGGAGGAAAGTACGGATTTTCTGTAACAGATGCTTCAACGGGTGAGGTTTATGCAACAGAATTCAATCAGGCAGGTGCAAAATCTGACCTTTTAAGCGAAATAGCAAAATTTTCTCCGTCAGAAATTATATTCAACAAAGAAGTTGAAGGGGATAAATTCTTAAAAAGAGTTTTAAAAGAAAAATATAATGCTTATATTCAGGGCATAGATTCTGTTTGCCAGGAAAAAGAAAACGCACAGAATATGCTTAATAAACATTATGCAGACAATAAAGAATTATTTACAAAAGAGTTGGCTCTTTGTGCAACTGCAATGCTTTTTGACTACCTTGAACAAACACAGATGACTGACCTTTCCCATATGAAAGCTGTTCAGGTTTATGACAGCGTTCAGTTTTTATCTTTAGATTCTGTGGCAAGAGCTAATTTAGAGCTTGTTAAAACTATGCGTGACGGAAACAAAAGAGGTTCACTCTTAAGCGTTATAGACAGAACCTGTACCCCTATGGGCGGAAGAATGATTTCAAACTGGGTTCAGCAGCCTCTTGTATCAGTTGCAAACATAAAGAGAAGAAACAAGGCGGTTGAGGAATTTTATAATAACAATGCTTTAAGAGACGATTTAAGATATGCTCTTAAAGATATAAACGATATTGAAAGACTTGTTTCAAAAATAGAGTATCAGACAGTTAATGGTAAGGACCTGATTGCCCTTAAAAATACTATTAAGAAACTTCCTCTTATTGCAAGCCTTGCGGCAGGGTGCAGAAGCAGTTTAATGCTTGAGCTTTACACAGATTTTGACTTACTTGGCGATATTTACGGTCTTATAGATGATGCCATTGATGATGATGCACCTTTCTCTGTAAGAGAGGGCGGAATTATCAAAAGAGGCTACGATGAACAGCTTGACGAATGGATTTACGGAAGAGACCACGGTAAAGACAGATTAAAAGCTTTAGAGGCTGAAGAAAAAGAAAAAACAGGCATAAAAAATCTTAAGATTGGGTTTAATAAGGTTTTTGGATACTATCTTGAGGTTACAAAGTCATACCAAAATCTTGTGCCTGAAACATATATAAGAAAACAGACTTTAGCAAATGCAGAAAGATACATAACCCCTGAGCTTAAAGAAATTGAGGACCTTGTTTTGAGGTCTGACGAAAAGATTGTAGACAGAGAGTACAAGCTTTTCTGCGAAATAAGAGAAAAAATCAAAGAGCAAAGCACAAAAATTCAGAAAACCGCAAGAGTTATTGCAACAATGGATGTTCTTGCATCACTTGCAGAGGTTTCTGTTAAAAATGCATATGTTATGCCTGAAATTGATGCAGGTGATATTATAGATATCAAAGACGGAAGACACGCAGTTGTTGAGCATTTTATGAGAGAGTCTCTCTTTGTTCCAAACGACACGCTTTTAGACTGCGACGAGAATATGTTCTCAATTATAACAGGCCCTAATATGGCAGGTAAGTCCACATATATGAGACAGATTGCAATAATCGTAATTCTTGCACAGATGGGATGTTTTGTTCCTGCAAAGTCTGCAAGAATAGGTGTTGTTGACAAGATTTTCACAAGAATAGGTGCATCGGATGATTTAGCATCAGGACAGAGTACCTTTATGGTGGAAATGAACGAAATGGCAAACATCATAAACAACGCAACATCAAAATCACTTTTAATTATTGACGAAATAGGCAGAGGCACATCAACCTTTGACGGACTTGCAATAGCCTGGGCAATAGTTGAATATATAACAGACAAAAAGAAAATAGGTGCAAGAACACTTTTTGCAACCCATTACCACGAGCTTACTGTGCTTGAAGACCAGATTAAAGAGGTTAAAAACTACTGCATAACCGCCAAAAAGAGAGAAGACGATATTGTGTTCTTAAGAAAAATAATAAGAGGCGGTGCAGATGAAAGCTACGGTATTGAGGTAGCAAAGCTTGCAGGAATTTCAGACAGCGTTGTTAAAAAGGCAAAGAAAATTTTAGGTCAGCTTGAAACAGGGGGACAAAAGCAAAAGAACAAAGAAGTCCTTTCTGCAAAGCCTGTTGAAACAGAAATGCCGATGCAGTTCAATATGTTTGACGGACCTAAAAATGAAATAATAGAAGAGCTTAAAAACATTTCCCTTGAGGTGTTAACACCTATTGAGGCAATGAATAAATTATTTGAGTTAAAGAATAAGGCTGAGAAGCTTAATTAGGAGAAAAAATGGCAAGAATTAATATACTTGACATAGACACAGTCAATAAAATAGCCGCAGGCGAGGTTGTAGAGCGTCCTGCCGCCGCAGTTAAAGAGCTTATTGAAAACTCGGTTGATGCAGGTGCAGACAAAATCGTTGTTGAAATAAAAAACGGCGGTAATACTTACATAAGAATAACAGACAATGGTTGCGGTATTGCCTATGATGATGTTGAAAAGGCTTTTCTTCCTCACAGTACAAGTAAGATTATGTCTATTGACGATTTGACAAGCCTTTACACTATGGGCTTCAGAGGTGAGGCTCTCGCCAGTATTTCGGCTGTTTCAAATGTGGATTTAATAACAAAATCCGTTGACGAGACCATAGGAACGGCAATGTCTCTTTCAGGGGGAAAGATAGTTTCAAAATCAGAGGCAGGTGCACCTGACGGTACAACAATAGTTGTAAGAGATTTGTTTTTCAACACCCCTGCGAGAATG
This sequence comes from uncultured Eubacteriales bacterium, assembly GCA_964568815.1. Classification (GTDB taxonomy): domain Bacteria; phylum Bacillota; class Clostridia; order RGIG6154; family RGIG6154; genus RGIG8700. Next base: position 13,020 of record CAZMRY010000031.1, read on the forward strand.
AACTTCTTAAAGAAGGATGCAACAGAGGGTGCACACATAAAAGAAGTTGTTGAAAGAATGATACTTGGTTATCCTTCAATTTCATTCAAGTTTATAGCAGGCGGAAGAGAAGTGCTCTTTTCTTCGGGAAACGGAAAGTTAAGAGATGCCTTTGCATCAGTTTACGGAAACGAGTTTGCATCAAATATGCTTGATGCAGACTACACCAAAGACGGCGTAAGGGTTTTCGGACTTGTAGGAACTCCCTATTCTTCAAGACCAAACAGAAATATGCAGAATTTCTATGTTAACAAAAGATGGGTTAAGTCTAAAACAATAATTCACGGAGCGGAAAGTGCATACAAAACAATGCTTATGACAGGAAAGTTCCCTGTGTTGCTCCTTAATATAGAAATGCTTTCAAATATGACAGATGTTAATGTGCATCCCCAAAAGCTTGAAATCAAGTTTTCTGATGAAAATATTGTTCACAGTGCTGTTTACTGGGCTGTGCAGAATGCTGTTTTTGCATCACAAAAGGAAAAAGAGGTTGAGCCAAAGGCAGAAGTTAAAAGCACATACACTCCTGAAGTAAAGCCTGCTCCAAAGAAGGCTTTTGAGAGCAATTATCAGCTTAAGCCTGAGAAAGAAGATTTCTTTACAAAAGAAATGCTTGAAATATTCAGAAAGCCTGAAGAAGAAACACTTAAAAGGGTTGCGGTATTCAAAACACCTGAGCCTGATGAAATCATATATGATGTGGAGCATAAAAGCGAGCCTGAAACTGAAAACTTTAAGATAATCGGTCAGCTTTTTGACACATACATTCTTGTGGAAAAAGAGGAGAGCCTTCTTATGATAGACCAGCACGCAGCCCACGAGAGAATAAACTACGAGAAAATAATGGAAGATAAAAGGTGCTTAAGTCAGACACTTATGTTCCCTGAAAGCCTTAAGCTTTCACCAACAGAGGCAGATATTATTGAGCAAAATATTGAAACCTATGAAAAGCTTGGTTTTAAAATAGAGCAGTTTGGCGGTGGAGATTATATTGTCCGTCAGGCACCTGCTGATATGAATACAGAGGATATTGAACCAGCGGTTATTGAAATTGCACAGCTTCTAAAAGAGAAAAAAGACCCTGAGGAAATATACAGCAGTGCGGTGTTTACCATAGCCTGCAAAAGTGCTATAAAAGCAAACCACAGTCTCACAGATGTTGAGGCAAGGGCACTTGTGGAAAAGGTTCTTACTTACGATAAATTAAGAACCTGTCCCCACGGAAGACCAATTATTATTTCTTTCAGCAAAAAGTTTATAGAAAAAGAATTCAAAAGGATTGTATAAATGAAAAAAATACCTTTGGTTGTATTGCTTGGACCTACAGCATCAGGCAAAACCGCTATGGCAGTTGAAATATGCAAAAAATACGGCGGTGAGGTTGTAACAGCCGATTCAATGCAGGTTTACAAGTATATGGATATAGGAACTGCAAAGCCCACTTTTGATGAAATGCAGGGAATAAAGCACCATATGATTGACCTTGCAGAGCCAACAGAAAACTTCAGCCTTGCAGATTATGTAAAAGAGGCTAAAACAGTTATAGAGGACATACACAAAAGAGGAAAGCTCCCTGTTCTGGCGGGAGGAACAGGTCTTTATATAGACACTTTAATTCAGAATATTGAATTGAGCGACGGTGACAAGGACGAAGCCTTAAGGGCAGAACTTACAGAGCTTGCAGAAAAAGAGGGGGAGGACAAGCTCTTTGCAATATTAAGAGAGGTTGACCCAATGTCCTGCGAAACCATCCACAAAAATAATATAAAAAGGGTTATAAGAGCAATAGAGTTTTTTAAAACAACAGGCGTAAGACAAAGCGACCATATAAAAAACACCGTGAAAAATTCACCTTATGATATGACAAAAATATGTCTTTCCTGGGACAGAGAAGTTCTTTACGAAAGAATAAACAGAAGAGTTGACATAATGTTTGACATGGGGCTTGCAGATGAGGTTGAAAAAGTGAGGAATATGGGTGTTACAAAAGATAACACCTCTATGCAGGGAATAGGCTATAAAGAGGTTTTCCCTTATCTTGACGGACAGCTTTCACTTGAGGAAACAAAGGACATTATAAAGCAAGGCACAAGACGGTATGCAAAAAGGCAGTTAACATGGTTTAGAAGAGAAGAAAACACAAGCTTTGTTGAGGCAGAATTTGATGTTATAAATAAAATTTTACAAGGAGAGTTATTATGAGCAAATCAACTAATTTACAGGACGCAATACTTAATCATGTGAGAAAAGAAAAGGCATTTGTTTCTATTTATCTTACATCAGGACTTCATTTCAAGGGAAATGTTATCGGTTTTGATAACTTTGTTATTATTCTTGACTGCGATGGCAGACAGCAGATGATTTATAAGCATGCTGTTTCAACTGTTGTTCCGGGAAAGAGTATCAGAATAGATAAACTTTTATCAGATGGAGAAGAATAAATGAAAAAAGCAAACAAAGCGGTTGCAATTATTATGTTAACTGCCCTTGTTTTGTTATTGTTTTACAATGTCTATATGCACTTTGAGAGCGAGGACAAGACTCAGCTTGCTGTTATGGGTACAATAGAAACCTCGGTTCCTGTTACAGGATATGTAATCAGAGATGAGGTAATACTTGTACCTGACGACGGCAGAATTATCAGCAGCTTAAAGACAAATGGCGAAAGAGTTGCGGTAGGGGAGCTTATCAGCCTTGTTTACAACAGCCAGGTGGACTATGAAACAAGAGCAAGACTTACAAACATAAATGAACAAATAGAAAAATTGCAGGAGCTTAAAGGGCAAACCGGTGAAAGTGATTCGTCAGGGAAGTTTGAGACCAAAATCAGAACATATGTAAGCAATCTTATTGTAAATTCTCACAGAGGTCAGGGCGGAGGACTTTATGAGGCAACAGTTCAGCTTGAGGATGCCTTTTCGGCGAAGCTTGCATCAAAAAGCGAGGATGTTAATACTGCTATAGAACAGCTTAAGAACGAGCGAGCACAGATAGAACAGACTGTGGCAGGAGAAAAAAGCAATATATATGCAAATAAAGCGGGGGTATATCTTACAACATTTGACGGTTATGAGGATATATTTGATTACAGCAAGGTATTGGAAATAACACCGTCTTTTCTTAAAAGCGTGGACTCTGTTGCAGCAAAACCAAGCAATGGCGGTGCGGTGAAAATCGCAGATAATTTTGAGTGGTATTTTGCTGCAACCGTTGAAAGCAAAAAGCTTTCTGCAGAAAAACCCGGCAATACGGTGTATTTAAGACTTGAAGACAACAACGAGGAAGACATTGAAGTTGAAATTATGAAAATTTCATCTGAAGAAAAAGGAAAGAGTGTTGTAATTCTTAAAGGTACAACCTATGTGAAACAGATGTTTTTAAAAAACAAACTTAAAGCAGAGCTTATTTTAGATACAAGCGAAGGGCTTAAGGTTTCAAAGGATGCCATTAAGGTTGTTGATGGTGTAAAGGGCGTTTACATTATCAAAAAAGGCTCTTATGCATTCCGTGAGGTTGATATTTTGTCAACAGATGATGAATATGCAATAGTAGAGAGAAATCTTGCTACAGACAAACCTCATTTAGCTCTCTATGACGAGGTTATTGTTCATGGATATGAAGGCAAATAGAAAGGAGATTTGAATATATGAAGGATTTTATGGGAAAATTATTCAACACCATTGGCTTTGACTACGAAAAAGAAGACGAAGAGGAAGAAGAAGTTGCTCAGTCCAGACCGCAGATGCGTAATGTTTCGGCAGTAGCACATCATCCCAATAATCAGAAAAGAAGCAAAATAGTTGACATAAATGCAACAACACAGTTTCAGGTTATGGTTATGGTTGCAGAAAAGTATGACGATGTTACATACATTTCAGACCATTTAAAAAGCAAAAAGCCTGTTATTGTAAATGTGGAAAGAGTAGATGACAACGAATGTCAGCGAATTATTGATTTTCTAAGCGGTGTTACCTATGCAATAGGCGGAGAAATGCAGAAAATTTCAAAGGAAATTCTCCTTGTTACACCAAACAGCGTTAAAATTATGGGTGATTTTAAAACCGAGCTTTTAAACGGCAGTAATTATAATTTTTTAGGAAAGGAATTTTAAAGTGGCGGCAATACTAAGTATATCAATAAGATTTCTTGGAGAGTTAATAAGTACATTGTTTTTAGTGAGAGCAGTTATGTCCTGGTTTGTAAACCCTGCAAGCAATAATATGTTCGTGAATATGATTTATTCTTTAACAGAACCTTTTGTTGCACCTATAAGAAATCTGATGTTTAAATTAACAAAGGGGCAGACAATGTTTGATTTTTCCCTTGTTATTGCATGGATACTTATGGATTCAGTGATAATACCAACACTTATAAGACTT
>CAZMRY010000032.1:0-15906 GCA_964568815.1 uncultured Eubacteriales bacterium
GGTTACGCTGTCTGGTATTACTACGCTTGTTAAGTTTGTGCAACCACTAAACGCAGAACTGCCGATTCTGGTTACGCTGTCTGGTATTACTACGCTTGTTAAGCCTGTACAATTTCTAAACGCATAACTGCCGATCATGGTTACACTGTCAGGAATTACTACGCTTGTTAATTTTGTGCAATCTTCAAACGCAGAACCGCCGATTGCGGTTACAGGATATCCGCCAAGTGTAGATGGAATTGTAATAGCACCTGATATACTTGTATCAACATCTGTTATAGTCGCCTCACCGTTTGAAACAGTATATGTAAAATTACCTTCCGTTTCAGCCACCGCCGTTACACTTAATGCTAATAACATCAATGCACAGATTAATAAGACTTTAATTAGTTTTTTCATTTGTTTTCCTCCAAACTTAAAATGCACCTACCGAAGCAGACGCATAAAAAACGCAAACTCCGATAGTCGCTAAACAAATTAATTTAAACAGACTATATGCTATGCCAAATCTGCTGGAATTTGCATTTCTATGAAATTTCATAGATTTAGCATACACAAAATAGAGTATAAAAATACCCCTGTTTGTGATATTAAATTGATTTGGCATAATCAGTTTAACACATCAGGATAAATTTGTAAAGGAAATTCATTTTCGATATGTGCTTTGCACTCGATATGCCTATAGCTCGATATATTGCTACGCAATTCGATATGTCCCTTTGTGACGAGTGTAACTCCTCACTTCTAACTACTAACTCCTGACTAAAAAAATGCACAACGCACAACGCACAATTCACAATTTACTGTTGACAAATTCACAAACAGAATATATAATGTAGATAGAAAAAGGCAAGACCTCAAACGGTTATGCCAAAGAAAGATTTTAAATAACTGCCTTTACTTTGACGAGCGAGGCGGTTATTTTACTTTTATAGTAAATGTCAATAAAAACATAATAATCATAATTAATATTCTTAGTATGTATTCTATCATAACAACCACCTCCTTTTTAGGAGTGTGGCACAACCGCCGGTGTAAACACCGCAAATGAAATCCTGCCTGTCGGCTTTTGCCGACTTTTGTATTATACTGTCTTTTTAAAACTTTGTTAACTATTGTGAATTATTTGTCGATATGCCTTCGGCTCGATATGTTTTTTTAAACTCGATATATTGCTACGCAATTCGATATGTCCCTTTGGGACGAGTGTAACTCCTCACTTCTAACTACTAACTCCTAACTAAAAAAAGTAGTTGACAATTTGAAAATTGTGTGATAGAATACCTTTTGCTATTGAAGTGGACCCGGGCGGTCCGTCACATTACCGCTTGTGTCTCAAATGGGGAAACTTAATATTGCATATACACTGAAAAAGTTACTCGGAGGTGAATTAAATGCCAAATATTAAATCAGCAAAGAAAAGAGTTTTAGTTATCGCAAAGAAAACTCTTCAGAATAAAATGGTTATGACAAATCTCAGAACTTGCTTAAAGAAATTTGATGCCGCTGTTGAAGCAGGCAACAAAGACGAAGCAATGGCTGCATACAAAGCTGCAGTTAAGAGAGTTGACCAGACTTGCGCAAAGGGTATTATCAAAAAGAATGCCGCTGCAAGAAAAAAATCACAGCTTACAAAGAAATTCAATGCTATGTAATAAAAGCGGAATGTTAAAATACTCCAGAACATAAAAAGGATGTATTAAACATTTTATAACCAAATGTAGAAATCTCACTAAATGTGAGATTTTCTTTTTTTATTCCTTTTTATTATGAACCAAACTCACCTCTCGGCGTATCCACATACGCCGTCGGATAACCACTTCGTGTTCGTTTGGCTCATTCTGAAGCATTTTTCCTATTCCTTTATAAAGAAGAAGAGTTGTTTTTCAAAACAACTCTCGTTTTTTACATATTTTTATTGTAAATTAACATAAGTCCTTTAAGTAGCATATCTTCATCAATTACAATTTCGTTTCTGCAAAGAGGGACAACTATCTTTGAAAGTCCGCCTGTTGCAACAACTGTGCATTTTTCTCCAAGCTGTTCGTTGAAACGGTCAATAAGTCCGTCAAGTGCACCTGCATTGCCATACATAAGTCCGCTCTGAATACAGTCTATTGTGTTTGTGCCAATTACCTTTTTAGGCTCATCAAGAGCAATGCTCTGGAGCTTTGATGTTCTGTTTACCAAAGCATCGTGGGAAATTCCAACACCCGGCAGTATTGCACCGCCGATATATTCCTTATTTTTATTAATAACCGAAACTGTTGTTGCAGTTCCCATATCAATTATAATAAGAGGTGTGTTGTATTCTGCAACTCCTGCAACTGCAGAAACAAGAAGGTCTGAGCCAAGCTGTGCAGGATTGTCTATTTTTATGCTTATGCCTGTTTTAATTCCGGGCTCTACCACCATTGTTCTTATTTTTGCAAACTTTTCTATAGCTTGCTTAACATTTTTTGTAACAGATGGCACAACCGACGAAATAATTGCCCCCTCAATTTTTGTGTAATCAACTCTGTACATATCAAAGGCTGTTTTTATCATTGAGGCATATTCAAGCCTTGTTGCGTTGTGGTTTGTTGACATTCTTTCTCTGAATATTATTTTTTCACCCTCAACACAGCCAAGAACTATATGAGTGTTTCCGATATCAATTGCAAGTACCATACCTACCTCCTGTTTACTACTTTTATTATCTGAACAACAGCAGGTGCCAATACAATATTAAACAAAAGCTCAAAAATAAAGTTTGCTCCAACAAGTACGAAAATCATATAATGAACAACATCTGTGCCACCTGCCCACATAGTTATTGTATCCATAAAGAATAAAAGACATCCAATCAAAAATACACCTGTGTTCACAAGCGGACAAACTACCGCCGCAACAATTGCAGACACATATTCATTTTTCGTAAGCTTGTTAACTGCCTTAAATGCAAGACCTGCCAGAAGACCGCAAAGTATACCTTTTGCAAGAACAGTTATAACTGCTCCAAGTGCATCCACTGCCAGAAATACTGTTGCATCTCCGCTTAAAAGCACAACTCCGCCAAAAACGAAGCCAAGCCATGCCCCTGTTTTAACTCCGCAGGTTGCTGAACCTATTACAATCGGAATCAGCACCAATGAAATCGAAAAAGGTCCAAGCTTTATAAAGCTTCCCATATACTGCAAAAGTACAGTAAGGGCTGTAAGAACCGATGCCATCGCAAGTGTTCTTGTGTTTGTTTTTTCCATATTAATTTCTCCTTGTTAATGTCTCCTTACGGAGTACAGTACAATTTTCAAGTGTATTATAACACAACACTTTCCAAAAAGCAATCCCAAGAAACACAAGTTTCTTGGGATTGCTGCATTAGTTATGAATTGTGCATTATGCATTGTGCATTGTGCATTGTTTAAAGTTTGTTTCTTATAATTTTACCACTTGTTGTTTTAGGAAGGCTGTCTCTGAAAACAACAATTCTTGGGTATTTATAAGGTGCTGTATGTTCTTTAACATACATCTGTATTTCTTTTTTAAGCTCTTCGCTTGGTACGGTATCCTTTGTTAAAACAATGCTTGCTTTAACTACCTGACCTCTTATTTCGTCAGGCTCTGCAGATACACCGCACTCCAATACATATGGAAGCTCCATAATAACGCTTTCGATTTCGAAAGGTCCGATTCTATAGCCTGATGATTTGATAACATCATCAATTCTTCCTACATAGAAGTAGAAACCGTCTTCATCCTTATAGGCAACATCACCTGTGTGATAAAGTCCGTCGTGCCATACTTCTTTTGTTTTTTCTTCGTCTTTATAATAGCCTTTAAACAGACCGCAAGGAACTTTTTCAGAAGTTCTTATTACGATTTCACCGTTTTCACCGACATCAACGCTGTTGCCGTCAGCGTCAACAATATCAACATCATAAAGAGGTACAGGCTTACCCATTGCACCGATTTTATATTCTCTGCCGTGAAGATTACCGATAAGACAGGTTGTTTCTGTCTGACCAAAGCCCTCCATAATATCAATACCGAGCAAGTTCTGTATCTGTTTGTAAACCTCAGGATTTAAAGCTTCACCTGCTGTGTTTGCGTGCTGAACAGAGCTCATATCGTATTTTGAAATATCTTCTTTTATTAACATTCTGTACATTGTTGGCGGTGCACAGAAGGTTGTTATCTGATATTTAGCAAAGAGAGGCAGTATATCCGCCGCGTCAAACTTATCAAAGTCATATACAAAGAGTGCCGCCTCACAAAGCCACTGACCGTAAATTTTACCCCATGCCGCTTTTGCCCAGCCTGTATCTGAAATTGTAAGGTGAAGACCGTTAGGGTCAACGCAATGCCAGTAGTTTGCAGTATGGAAATGGCCAAGAGGATATTTATAGCTGTGGAGAGCCATTTTAGGATTACCTGTTGTGCCTGATGTAAAGTACATAAGCATATCGTCTTCACCGCAAGGTGAGTCTGCTTTTCTTTCATATACATCAGGGAATGCTTTGTATTCTTCATCAAAGTTTCTCCAGCCCTCTCTTGAGCCTCCAACTATGATTTTTTCTTTTAAGCTTTTTGCATTTTCAGCACCAAGCTCTGCCTGATTTGCAATATCACCGTCTGCACTGCAGAGAATTGCATCAACCTCTGCCGCATTGTATCTGTAGTCATAATCGTGTTCCTGAAGAAGATTTGATGCAGGAATTGCAACCGCTCCGATTTTGTGAAGTGCAAGTATTGCAATCCAGAACTGATAATGTCTCTTAAGAACAAGCATCACCTTGCTGCCCTTTTTAATGCCGATTGATTCAAAATAGTTTGCACATCTTGCAGACTCCTTCTTAAAGTCGTTAAATGTAAATCTGCGTTCATTGTGGTTTTTATCAAGATGAACCATAGCAAGCTTATCAGGGTTTTTATCAGCAATGCCGTCGATTATATCGAAGGCAAAGTTGAACTTGTCCTCGTTTTTAAAGCTTATTGATTCAAGTGAGCCGTTTTCATCTTCAACTGTATCAATAAAGTTATGATAAATTCTTCTGTATTCCTGATGTGGCTTGAACTTTGATTTCTTGATTTTCTTTTCATCAGAGTGGATGATTTTTTCCTGTCCCTGAAGAACGATAGCATAAAATTCGCAGTCCTGACCGCCAACAGCAATCATACCATGAGGTGTTGAGCTGTCAAAATAAACTGTGTCGCCCTCGTTTAATACAACGCTGTGTGAACCAATCTGCACCTTAAGACTTCCTTTAAGTACGATATCAAGCTCCTGACCATCGTGAGTTGTAAGCTCTATATCTTTTCTTTCTGCGTTTTCGTCATAAATGCTGTGAACATAAAGAGGCTCAGAAACTCTGTTTTTAAAGTTTGCCGCAAGACTGTGGTAAACCATACCGTGAGCCTGGTCGATTTTCTGTCCCTCTCCTCTTCTTGTAACGGTGTAAGAACGAAGATTTGCACTTTCACCCTCAATAATATCTGTAACACCAACTTTAAAAGCAAGAGCACATCTGTAGATAAATGCAAAGCTTAAATCGTGCTGGCCTGCTTCACAGGCTACATATTCTTCTCTTGAAACACCTGTAAGCTTTGCCATTGTTTCAACAGAAATTCCGTCAATCTGACGAAGCTCTTTAATTCTGGCCGCAACCTCGCTCATCTTGAAGTCAAGGCCTGTCATTCTTTCTTCCATTATAATTTTCTCCTTTCGATTTCTTTGAGAAAACAAAAAGTCGCCCCAAAGACTTTATTCTTTGAGACGAGCATAATTTCATACCCGCGGTACCACTCAAATTGCACAAAACCTGTGCCACTTCAGACTCTACTAAGCCCTATGCACTTACGCAGCATTCTCGGGAAGGTTCTACTTGCTTTTGCTTTCTTCCTTCCGACTCGGGAGCTACAGCAACCTGCTTATCTTTAATGGCTTGCACCGTCCGCCATCTCTCTTTAAAGCATCCGCAGGAGCACTCTCCTTCAAGGTCTTTACTATTAAACTTTAATCATAATACCACATTATTTTAAAATTGTCAACAGTTTTATTATTTCTTCTTTTGTTGCCAAATCCTCTGAAAAGGCACTTGCACTTCCTGAGGCGATGGCTTGCCTGAAGGCTTTTTCAAAGTTTTTGGTTTCAATATAGCCTGCTATAAAGCCTGCAACTGCAGAGTCCCCTGCACCTGTTGAATTAACAACCTTGCCTTTTGGTGACTGTGCATAAAAGCATTCTGTTTTGTTTACAAAGACTCCGCCCTTTTCTGCCATTGAAACAAGAACATTCTCCGCTCCCATTTCAACTAATTTATTGGCATATTCAATAGCCTCATCAGGAGTGTTTATAACAGTATCAAACATTTCGCCAAGCTCAATATGATTTGGTTTAACTAAAAAAGGTTTAAATTTGAGAGTGTCAAGCAAAAGTTTCTTTTCCGCATCAACCACCACTCTTGCGTTAACCCTTTCTGCTATTTTGCAGTATATGTCTTCATCAACACCCTTTGGAACACTTCCTGCAAGCACAAGGAAATCTCCGTCTTTGAGATTTTCAAGCTTTTCATAAAGAGAATTAATGTCCTTTTCGGTAATTTCAGGACCAACTGCGTTTATTTCTGTTTCGTTTTCTGCCTTAAGCTTTATATTAATACGACTGTTGCCCTCACCAAGCCTTATAAAATCGCATTTTACCCCTTTTTCTTCAAGAAGTCTTTCTATTTCATTTCCTGTAAAGCCTGCCACAAAGCCAAGAGCTGTAGTTTCAACTTCTAAATTACTTAAAACAATTGAAACATTTATTCCCTTGCCGCCGGGCAGGAGCTTTTCTTCAAAGCTCCTGTTAACCGCGTCTTCTTTAAATTCCTTTACCCTTACAACATAATCAAGTGCAGGGTTAAATGTTATTGTATATACCATACTATCTACCTACAGGTCTTAGTCTTGAAAGGCTGTCCCAGAGCAGAACTTTTGGCGTTAAGCTTTCTGCATTATTTAACGGAATCTCCACATCGACTGTGCTGTTTGGCTTGATTTTGATTGCATCTGTGCCTGTGCATACTGTCTTGCCGTTTTCGTCCTTCATTATAACTACCGCAACCGCTGAACGGGCAGGTGTTTCGCCGTCAAATGTAAGTGTACAGCTATAGCCTTTGTCAGTAAGCTGTTCATTTGTTACTTCATAACTGCCTGATGAACAATCATTTGTTGCCTTGTCTGTTTTCATATCAATAAGTTCACCGCAGATGTCACAATATTTTGCATAGTATCCGTCATTATCGTCATATGCAGTTACAATTTCTACCCATTTTTCGCTTGCACAGTTATGTGCCGCTCCTGCCTCCAGTTCAAAGCTGTAAACATTACCCTCTGTTGTAAAGGTTGCAATTTCGCTAACCTTTTCTACATAAAGAGTTCCTTCGCCCTCTGCCAATGCAGATACAGACAGATATGCAGGGCCTGTGAAGGTAATTCCGCTTTCCGTTACCTCAACATTTTCAGCAGTTGAGCTGATTTCAAAAGGTTTTCCGCTTTCGCCCTCTACCCACGCATTAAATCTTGTATCGCCCGTCACATCAGTTACTGCAAAAATCAGTGTTTTGCCAATATCGGTCTTTATTATCTTATTTGCCTCTGCAACACCTTCAGGGTCACGGATTTCGCCCATTAATTCTGTGTACCAGGGCTGTGAAAGTCTGTCTATTGCATTTGTAAGTATGTTGTAATAGTAATTACTGATATTTGTTACACCTGTGTAGCTTTCTTTGGCAGGAATTACTGTAACCGTGTATGGGATTTCTGTTGTTGAGCCTTCAAGTTTTGTGACAAAGACATCTTTAAGCCAGAAGCTTACGGGAACTGCCTCAACTACTCTCTTAACATCCTCGTAAATGTCATAATCACCGCAGTTTTCAGGGTCTGTAGCCTCGTTATAAAGTTCATTAAGCTCCTGTGTAAGTCTGTTGATTTTTTCATTCTGCCATACTGTATAATAATTTGAGTCCTTTGAAAGTTTTGCAAGCTCCTCTAAGGTATTTTCCTGCTTAAGGCGGTTAATAAAGTACATTGCTCTGCTGCTCACACCGTCTTTAACAAGATTTTCGCATTTTGCAAGAACTGTTTCAAGAGCATCAACTAAAGCTTTCTGTTCCGCTGTAAGATGTTCTTTTGACCTTGTTACATTTCCAAGTGCATTATAGATAATATCGTAGTTGTCATTAAACAAATCAAGTGTTGATTTGTATGAATTGAATATTGCAAGTACATCTGTTGCACTTTGAAGTCTGTTTGCCAAAGAGTCAATTTTATTCTTTATAACCTCTGACTCAAACAAAATGTTTGACTTGATTTCTGCAACTATTTTTTCACCCGGCTTAAGCTCGTCAACTGCAACATAACCAAGTGCATTTTCTTCATAATACTTTTCATAACCATCTTTATCAACTGTAAGGAGCTTGCTCTGAAGAACCTTGTCTATACTGTTACTCAAGTTGTATACCGACCTGTCTGAAACATTTTTAATTTCAATTTTTACTGTGCAATCCTCGCCATAGGTTACAACTGCAGGTACAACCAAATTCATCTGAAGTGCACTTCCTGCATAAACCTTAACAGGCTCATCTGTTGTATACTCATAGCCGAACTGTTCATTAAACGGCATAAGTGTACCTGTTAATTTTGCAGAAAGGTTGTATTCGCCCTCGTCATCTCCTCTTAAGTACCAGTGAACAGACTTGCTTTCACCGCTTGCAAGACTTCCCATTCTCTGAACATCAGTCTGCTGTACTCTGTCCATTGCCGCAAGTGACATTCCGTCAGGGATTTTAAGTTCTGCAACTAAATTTTCTACTGTATCTGTATTTGATGTGTTAACAGCAACAAGCTCAACATCAAACATTTCCTTAAGCCATTTTGACTGTCCGTATATAACAAGATAATATTTATCGTTTACAGGGTGAATTCTTGCTGTTGTATCTGTTTTATCATCTCTTACAACAATACCGCCTCTGTCAATATATGTTCCCTCTTTATTGAAATACACATCCTGCTTTCCGCCAAAGCCAAGATTTATGCTGTATTTATATACATGGCTGTTAAGAGGGTCTGAGGTATCAATTCCTGCAGCCTTGATTTCCTCCATGTCCATAATCTTTGCTTCAAGCTTACATTCAACAGCAGGCTTTTGAGTTAAGCCAATAACAGGAACATCTGTAACACCGCCGACAATATCAAGGGCAATATTTCTCATAATATAGCCATCAAGGAATACAACAAGGTTGTTTATTCCCTTTGGAAGAAGCTGTGATGCAACGCCGTCTGCATTTGTGTACCATACTGCCTCATTACCCATTTCATCGTATGAGGTTATTGTTACAAATTCAAGAGGTTTCATCGTAACTGCGTCAACAACATTAATGTTTACAATTCCGCAGTCTGACATTTCTCCTTCAAAAACTTCTCTTTCTGCACATTTCACACATTCTCTGGAAATTGTACCGTCAGGGTCTTCCTCCCATCCGCCGAATGAGTGCCCAAGTGCAGAAACTTTTCTTTCTTCTTCTGTATAGCAGTTGTAGCAGTAGCGGTATTCCATACCCTCTGTTGTACAGTCAGGGTCGCTGTACTGATACCAGTCGGAAAAATTATGCCACATTGGTGCAACCTGAAGAAGTGCATAATAAGAGTTTTGTCCTTCGAGACGAAGTGTCACTGTTTTTCCTACAATCACATATTCGCCCTCCGTAAGAGTTTCGCCGTTTATACAGAATACTTCATTGCCCTTTTCATCATAGAAATACAGATAATCATCTTCTCCGATTTTACTGTCTGATGAGAAAACAAGGACAATACTGTCTGCACTTCCCTCGTAGGTATAGGTCTGTTCCTCATTTGCAGATGTGTTCTGAATAATTATGTCATATTCTTTAAACTCTGCTGTTATAACAGTATCTTCTTTAATATTTCTAAGACTTCTGTCCCAACCTGCAAAGATATAACCCTTTGTTTCTGTTGAAGCTTTTGATGGGTAAACATCTCCCTCAAAGCTTGCACTTTCGCCAAGTATTACATAATCTGTATAAAGGGGTTCTGAATCTTCTGTGCCGCTCTTGAACTGAACTGTTGCATAAAGATTTTCGCTGTACTGTGCTGTTAAAACTGTATCTTCTGTTATACTGTCAAGTTCTTTGTCCCAGCCCTCGAAAATATAGATGTAGTTTTCGTCTCTTTCTCTTACAGGTGTACTTCCGCTATAATAGGTGCTTAAGCCCTTTTCAACTTCTTTCTCAGCTAAAACTGTACCGTCATAATTTTTGAAAACAACATCACAGTATTCTATTTCTTCAATTTCAATAATAGAAAATCCGTAATAGTTTCCTGATGAATCTGCAGGCAGAGTCACTGTGAATTCATATCCTCTTACATCAATTGTCCTTCCTGCAAGGTTGTATGAATAATATCTTTCTGTAGTTGTTTTTCCGTTTTCATCTGTATATGTAATTTTTGCTCTTCCGTTGAATGATGTGTCTTCTGAAAAATGAAGTCTTAAGCCTTCTGCTTCTGTTTTGTGTGTATAAGGATACTCTTTATCAACTGTGCTTATATATGGATGGTCTGTTTCAAGAGTATACATTTTTGGCTCAATGCTTTCTATAGCAAAACCAAAAGCCGGAGTTGATGCTTTCTGAACAATATATGCTGTAAAGCTGTTACCCGGAATGTTAACAGTTTTGCCTGCAAGCTCATTTGTATAGTAAGGTCCGAAATAGTTATCCTCACCATATGAAATGTAAAGACAGTCTCTTCTTGAGTAATACTCATATGCAAGATATGTTTCTTCTGCAAATGTTACCTTAAGATAGTCGCAGTCTTCCTCTGTATATTCATAGCTGAACACATTATCAGTATTATCTTTATACGGATATGATGTTCTGTAAATGTATTCAGGGAATTCGAGTTCGTTTTCTGTATAATCTGCAAGAGTTACAGAAATTTCCGCTCCGCCGTCTCCTGTCTCAAAGGCTTCTGCAAGCTTTTTAGAGCCTGTTATACTTCCGTCAGGATTGATGTATACATTTTCTCTATACAATGTGTTATCGTAATTATAATAAAGATTATAATAAATATACATTTCCTTACCGCTGTATTCATCAGGTACTACAATTGATACTGTTGCAGATGTCTGGTCTTCGTTAACAGTTACAGCTTTTGTAATTTTTTGGTTTACAACTTCTGCATAAACATTTATTTGCTCTTTGGTTGTTATATTTGCAGGTTTTGTGAATTCAATGCTGTAAACCTCACCTGTAAGAAGCATAATAACTGCATCTGTTACATCTTTATTGACTTTAACTTTAGTTCCGTCTTCCGAATTTACAACCGATGTATTTTTGTCCTTGTAATAAACCATCCCTGCATAAAGATTTTCTGCTCTTTCATCAACCTTATAGATGTTTGATGTATAAAGGAGTCCTGTATATCCTGTTTTAGGGACAACCATAAAGAATTCGCCCTCAGTTTCGCCGTAAGGGATTTTGAATTCTGAGTGATAGTATGAACCAAAATATACACTTCCGCTTATTTCCTGATCATCATAAACAACAGCTGCTTCAGGGAGTTTTGCAACGCCTGAGAAAATATATCCTGTTTCTGCTTCAATGTTTATATTTTCACATTCTGGATAAGTTATTCCCTTCCTCTCACCATCTGCGTCTGCGTGGTAATAAAACTCATTTTTTACTATGTTGTTCTTTTGTTCCTCGCTAAATGAAAAACCTAAGTAAAATGCTCCGTCTACTTCTGAAGGTATCTCAATCTTGTAGTTAAGCTCATCATCAAATGTAACACTTCCGGTTCTCCCCATAATATCGGTCTGGAACATAACACCAGCGGTAAGCTCTTCATCGTAATTCACAAAATTATCTGCTACAAGCTTGCCTGTTATATACCTTTTATTTCTTAAGATAAGATTTACACCCGAAAGCTCTTCAATGGTATAATGCTCCCTTTTGTTTACATTACCTGTCATCCCTGACTTTGTATAATACAAAAATCCTTCTTCAAGGTCAGTTTCATAGCCCTGACTGTTAAAAGATACTGAAAGTGAATATTTTTCTATTTCTTCACTGCCTGCTATTGCAAACTCAAAATCTTCAGCTTTATCTATATAATAGCTTTTACTTCTTACTCGTGAACCATTCGGGTCATCAAGTCTTATATACACATAGCCTTCGCCTGAAATCTCTGCATTCTCAGGGAAGTTAACAGTTCCCTTTATGGTTGGCAATACAGGCACATTCAAAACAACATTATCCGTTGCCTTAACAACCTTTCTTACAGCAGTTTCATCTGTTGTAAGTCCGTTTTCTGTATAATAATAGGTCTTGCCGCAAGAAATATTTGTATCATAATTTGAATAATACGAACCAAATTTAATTGATACATAATATTCGTCTACTCCGTCAATGGCAGTTGTTTTATATTCAAAATCTTCTGCATTGCTTATGTATCCTGTTTTGCTTTTTGAACCGCTGCCGTCGCTTGCGGTATATGTTATTTGGTAATATATTTCTTCGTTAAGAAACGCATCCTCTGAAAATCTTACATTTCCTTTTATAACATCTAGTTCAGGCGCGTAAAGCTTAAGGTTTTGCTCAACTGAGTTTGTAATAATCTTTGCATCCTCTTTTTTATCTGACCAGCCATCGCCCGTGTAATACACCGTTTTATTACATACAACATTTGTATCACAGTACCAGTTGTTCAAATAAAGTGATATTATATAATCACCTATTTCATAAGGCTGAAAATCAAATTCGATGTTCTCCCCTTTTTTGATTTCAACATATCTGTATCCTGCCTGATATCCGTCTTTAAGAAGGTATATATTACCCTCAAGTGTTGCATCTTCACCATCGCTGTAGTTTGCATACCCGCTTTCAGAAATAGAAAGTGTTCCTTTAATCGTAGGAATTTCATAAAGACTTTCATCTGAAGAAAGTGTAATATTAAAGCTTGTATTTTCTGTAATAATGTGTGGTTTAGCCTCATTTTTGTTATTTGTAAGGCTACCGTCAGGGTTTACATAAATATATGTGTTGTAGTGGCTGTTAATACTGTAATATACATATGCCTCAAGCCCAATGTGTTCTTCTGTGAGGACAATACTGTATTTCTCTGTTTCTCCAGCGTCAAGGTAGAAATAACCGCTTTTTTCAAAGTTTCCGAAGTCTATTGCATATCTTCCGTTTAAATATTCCCCATCCGCAGGATTAACAACAGTTATTGCTGTGTTTTTTCCTGTCATTGCATAAAACACAATATCTTCTGTCGGGCCTGTAACTTTCACAGCATTTTCCTGATTTATACTGCTTTTATCATTGCCGGTATAATAGAAATTTTCACTGTACAGATTTGAATACATTCCCTGAAGCTGTCCGTAAATAATATATTCTGTCTGTGTATCCTTTGAAACAGCAAACATAAATTCTGCTTCATTTTTACCGCTTTCAACATATGCATAGTAGCGTTGATTTACATTAATGTAACCGCTCGAATTCACAGTTGCAAGACAAATTTCAAATGCCATTGAGTATGTTGTGTCAACACCCTCAGGAAGCTTTATTTTACCTTTTATAAGATTTCCTGTTATAAGATTAAACTCAACAGTTTCACCTGCATCTGCATCAAAAGTTCCACAGGTTTCATCATTTTCATAATAGTAATAACCAGGTACAACATTAGACCCCGAACCAACATACACATAAGCAGTGCAGTTTCCCTGAACAGAAACAGGGAGCTGAACATCAAATGTTAAATCGTCATTTAAAGTTATGTACTGCCAATAGCCTCCATTTTCACTCTGTATATTGATTTCAGGTTTGAATTTATCTGCATATATTAATTCTGAGTCTGCAATAAACTTTCCCTTAAATGACTTTGTTTTTTTGAATTCAAAGTCAATACCTGTATTTTTTACAGTTGTATCTATAATCTCTGCATCATCATAATTATACACCATTCCTTCCGATGTATAAAAATACTTACACTCTGATACATTGCTGTCTTCTTCGTAATAACTGATATCAGCCCATACAATATATGTTCCATTTTCAGATACAGGCAATACATAGTTATATTCACCTATACCTGTTCCGCTTATATAAGCATATTCCCAGTTACCTGTCACCGTATTTTTTGCAGTTATAGTGCAATTGAAATAATCGTTTAAAACACATCCCTCTTCAAAGGAAATTGTACCTTTAATTCCTGTTGTGAATTCTGATTTGAGACCCGCCGTAAAGCTTACAGAGTTTGCACCCGTAAGTGTGAGAGTAGTTGCCTCCGCTTTAGTTTTAACAAGACTTCCGTCGGGGTTTATGTAAAGAGGTTCTGTATATAAGGTATCATTGTTGTACTTAAAGTCATAGTAAACATAAACTTCTTTATTTAAATATTCTTTCGGCAATACAATGTTTCTGCATGTGCCAACTGTATCAATATACACACTGTCTGTATAAATTACAGTACCGTCTGCATCTTCAATATAAACATTTGCATATTGTGAATACATATTAACAGGAAGCTTGCCGTAATATGAAAAACCGACGCCTGTATGAAGCTGAATATCAATATCAGAAATATTTCCGTTCACAGAAATAACATGAGCCTCTGTATAATCAAGAGACGAGCTGTCACCTGCATAATACACATAGTCATCAAGGATATTGCTCTTAAATGAGCCCTCGCTCATTTGTCCGCTTCTTGCCCTTACAGACAAAACAATATTTTCAACACTTTCAGGTATGGTTAATTCAAATTCAAAATCACCTGTTTCTCCTTCAAAGAATGTGTTGAACTGACCTTCGCCCATTTCTTTCATATCAATGAAGTCGCCGTCATACTCATACGCACAAATCCAACCAAAAAGCACACCATTTTCAAGAACTGCATCTGTTCCAAGTGTAACCTGACCTGATACAGTTTTGCCTTTTTCTATAGTGAAATCAACACCTGAAACATCACCTCCCGTAAAGGTAATCATAGCTTTATTATCACAGTCATAATTACCGCCCACTGCCGGAGCGCTGAAACCCGTTGCATATGCCGAAACTGCATAACTGCCCGTTAAGTCAGACGGAATGTATGCCTCGTATGTACCGTCGCTGTTAATTATTGCCTCTGTATAGCATTCATAACCAAGAGACTCATAGCTTTCCATAATATATATCTGAAGCATTTCTTCTCCGCTGAAAACATAGCCTGAAGGCACATTGACCGTTCCTCTTAAAAATGGTCCTGTTGCAGCAGCGCCACCGCCGCCTGATGCCGCTCCGCCTGATGCTGCAGAACTTTCACTTGCATAAACAGGCATAATGCTGAAAAGCATTAACACCGCAAGAACCAAACTCAATACTCTTTTTGTCATAATAACACTCCTTGTAGTTTTTCATATTCCAATTAAATATTATATAATTTATCTTAATTTCTGTCAATAAAAAAAGACTGTTTTGCTGAGCGTCCTTAAAGACACTCAGCCGCGATATTGATTTCTGACGAAATCAGCGATATATCTTCGATGCGATATTGTGCTTTGCACAGCGATATTCCCTTCGGGAGTTAAAAAATATCATATCGCTCGAGCGAATGCAAGAATATCGTTTCGTAGGGCAGGGTAAGCCTTCTCCTTGAGGGGAAGGTGTCGAAACCGTAGGTTTTGACGGATGAGGTGTAAAGGACTTTGTCAGCAGCCTGAATATGCTAACCATATTGGTTAGCATATTTCACTTTTATAACAAAGAAAGTGTCCCTAAGGACACTTTCAGACCGTCGAAAAAGTCGTTCTACCGCAAGCAAAACATTAAAAGTGTAGGGTTTGGCGATTTCGACAAACCGAAAATAGTAAAGAAAATATATAGCATT
>CAZMRY010000033.1:0-15408 GCA_964568815.1 uncultured Eubacteriales bacterium
TATGGCAATAAGAAATATTGTTAAAATCGGTGATGATGTATTAAGAAAAAAATGCAGACCGATTGAAAAATTTGATGAAAAACTGCATATACTTTTAGATGATATGAAAGAAACTATGCGTAAAGCCGAAGGTGTTGGTCTTGCCGCACCTCAGGTTGGTATGCTTAAAAGAGCTTTTGTTATAGAAACAGAGGAAACGGGGGTAATTGAATTTATAAATCCTGAAATCCTTGAAACACTCGGAAAACAGGTTGGTCAGGAGGGCTGTTTAAGTGTTCCTGAAAGATATGGTGATGTTGAAAGACCTGCAATAGTTAAAATCAAGGCTTTTGACAGAAATGGAAAAGAGTTTGAAATGGTACTTAAGAAGCTTGGTGCAAGAGCAGTTTGCCACGAAAATGACCACCTTGACGGAGTTCTTTATATAGACAAAGAAATAAAGACTGAATAAGAAAGGACCTAATATGGAAAAAATAAGAGTATTGTTTATGGGAACTCCTGATTTTGCAGTGGGTTGTCTTGAAATGCTTTTTGAAAGAGAAGATATTGAAATTGTCGGGGTTGTAACTCAGCCGGACAGACAGTCAGGCAGAGGGTATAAGCTTCTTCCGCCACCTGTAAAAGTCCTTGCAGAAGAAAAAGGACTTGAGGTTTTCCAGCCCCTTACAGTTAAAGATGAGGCGTTTGAAAACTATATTAAAGAAAAAAATCCTGATTTAATCATTGTTATTGCATACGGCAGAATTATCCCGAAGTTTGTGCTTGAATATCCAAAGTTTGGGTGCATAAATGTTCACGGTTCAATTCTTCCGAAATACAGAGGTGCGGCACCTATCCAGTGGGCTGTTTTAAACGGTGAAAAGGAAACAGGTGTTACCACAATGATGATGGATGAGGGTCTTGATACAGGGGATATGCTTGTTGTTAAAAAACTTCCAATCGGTGAGTTTGACACATCAGGAACTATGTTTGATAAGCTTGCAGCTCTTTCAAAAGAGGCTCTTTCTGAAACAGTTGAGCTTATAAAAGAGGGAAAGCTTGTAAGAACACCACAAAATCACAGCGAGATGACATATGCTCCTATGATTTCCAAGGAAATGAGCTATATTGATTTTAACAAAACTGCAGATGAGGTTTGTTGCCACATTAAGGGTATGAATCCAATGCCCGGAGCAAAAATAATCATAGACGGTAAAATAGTTAAAATTCTTATGGCAAAGGTTGCAGATAATGCAACAAAGAAAGCAGGAACAGTTATAGAGTGTAAAAACAGACTCTTGATTTCCTGCCTTGACAAAAATATTGAAGTGTTAAAAATCCAGCCTGAGGGCAAAAAACAAATGGACATAGAGGAGTTTCTTAAAGGTAACAGTATTTTTAAAGAGAATATGGAGATTTGATTATGTATTTAGACAGCACTTATTTAATTTTTGTTTTACCGGCAATGTTACTTGCCTTCTGGGCACAGTATAAGGTGAATTCAACCTATGAGAAATTCAGTAAGGTAACAAACCACAAAGGAATAACAGGGGCAGAGGTGGCAGTTAAAATCCTTAACCTTCATGGCATATACAATGTCAGTGTTGAGCAGGTTTCAGGACATCTTACAGACCATTTTGACCCACGCTCAAATGTTATAAGACTATCAAGCGGAGTGTATTCAGGAACATCAGTTGCAGCTCTTGGAGTTGCGGCTCACGAAACAGGACACGCAGTTCAGCACGCAAAGGGATATCTTCCCATAAAATTAAGAAATACAATAGTTCCTGTTGCAACACTTGGTTCAAACTTAGCAGTGCCACTTGCAATTTTAGGACTTGTACTTTCTATGCCTGTTTTAATTGATGCAGGTATCATACTTTTTACTGCAGTAGTTGCATTTCAGTTTGTAACTCTCCCTGTTGAGTTTAATGCCAGCAGAAGAGCAATCACAGTTTTAAACAACGAAGGAATACTTTTTGACGAAGAATTAAAAGGAGCAAAAAAGGTTTTATTTGCGGCGGCACTCACATATGTTGCAGCTGCGGCAGTTGCCCTTGGTAACCTTTTAAGACTTCTTACATTAAGAGGAAGAAGAGATTAATGAAAGCAAGAGAAAATGCTCTTCAGATTTTAATTAAAAATGAAGAAAATCAGGCTTATGCAAACCTTGAGCTTAAAAAGAAGATAAAAGTAACGGACCCAAGAGAAAAGGCTCTTGTTACAGAGCTTGTATACGGAAGCTTAAGGTACAGACTAAGACTTGACTATATAATAAGAAAATTTTCAAAGATACCTTTCAGGAAAATAAACGAAAATATAAAGAATGTTTTAAGACTTTCAATATACCAGATTGTTTTTCTTGATAAGATACCTGATTCTGCCGCCTGCAACGAGGGTACAAATCTTGCGTTAAAGTATGGCGGAAAGAGTGCATCGTCTTTTGTAAACGGTGTTTTAAGAAGTGTTGCAAGAGAAAAAAATAATATAAAATATCCGAACAGCGAAGTTGATAATCTTATGTATTATTATTCTTTCCCTGAAAGCATAGTTAAAATAATGCTGAGAGATTACGGATATAACGGTGCAAAGAAAATCTTAAATGCCCTTAATATGAACAAAGGGGTATGTGTAAGACCTAATCTTCTTAAAATAACAGCAGAGGACTTTGAAAAGCTTATAGAAAACTACGAATATGAAAAAGGCGAGGACTGTTACTATATGAAAGGCTTTTCAGTAACAGACAGCGACCTTTACGACAAAGGAATATACACAGTTCAGGACAGAGCCTCAATGATGAGTGCAGAGCTTTTAGCACCTGAAAAGGGGGAGAGAGTTTTAGACCTTTGTGCCGCTCCCGGGGGCAAGTCCTGTTATATGGCACAGCTTATGGAAAACATTGGAGAGATTATCTCCTGTGATATACACGAGCACAGATGTGAGCTTATAGATAAAAACGCATTAAGACTTGGAGTAGACATAATAAAAACAGAGGTTAACGATGCAAGCGTTGAAAGGGAAGACTTTAAAGATGCCTTTGACAAGGTGCTTATAGATGCTCCCTGTTCAGGTCTTGGTGTTATTGCAAAAAAGCCTGACATCAAGTGGTCGGAGAAAGACTTTGACAGCTTGACTGCCTTGCAGTATAATATACTTGAAAAGGGCAGTATGTATGTAAAAAAAGGCGGAAGTCTTGTTTACAGCACCTGTACAATCAATAAAGACGAAAACGAGCATATAGTTGAAAAGTTCCTCGAAAACAACAAATCCTTTAACAAGGTTTCAGAGTACATTCAGCTTATGCCCGGCTTTAAAACAGACGGATTTTTCATGTGCAGACTTGAAAGGATTTATTAATGGAAAAGGTAAGACTTAAAGACCTTACATATTCAGAGCTTGAGGAATATTTCTTAAGCATAGGTCTTAAAAAGTTCAGAGCAAGACAGGTTTTTGAGTGGCTTTACAAAGGTGTAGAGTCCTTTGATGAAATGACCAATCTTTCTCTGGATTTAAGAGAAAAACTAAAGGAAATCTGCGAAATAACAACTATGAAAATAGTTGAAAAGCAAGTATCCAAAGACGGTACTGTCAAATATCTCTGGGAGCTTACAGACGGAGAAACAGTTGAAAGCGTTTTAATGGATTACAAGCATGGAAGACCAATTTGTATTTCAACTCAGGTAGGCTGTAATATGGGTTGTAAGTTCTGTGCATCAACTGTTGGAGGCAAGGTGAGAGATTTAACTGCAGGTGAAATTTCAGACCAGGTAATTTTTGCGGCAAAAGACAGTAGCTGCACTATCTCAAACATTGTTTTAATGGGTATCGGAGAGCCTCTTGATAACTATAATAATGTTACTAAATTCATAAGAAACATAAATCATTTCGCAGGAATGAATATCGGTGCGAGACACATTTCTCTTTCAACCTGTGGTCTTGTTGAAAGAATAAAACAGCTTGCAAATGAAGAAATACCACTTACTCTTTCGGTATCTCTTCACGCAACTAATGACGAAAAAAGAAGTTTGCTTATGCCTGTAAATAAAAAGTATAACATAGAAGAGCTTCTTGACGCCTGCAGGTATTATATAGAAAAAACAAACAGACGAGTAACCTTTGAATATGCTTTAATCAACGAGGTTAACGATTATAAAGAAGATGCAGAGGCACTTTTTAAGCTTTTAAAAGGTATGCTTTGCCATGTTAACTTAATTCCTGTTAACAATGTTGACACAAATAACTTTGAAAAAAGCAGTATGGAAAGAATTGAAAAATTCAGGGATACTCTAATGAAAAAAGGAATTACAACGACCATAAGACGAGGTCTTGGCTCAGATATAGACGCGTCCTGCGGTCAGCTCAGAAGAAGACACCGGAAGGGGTGATAAAATGCAATATAAATTCGGAGCCATGTCTGATGTGGGAAAAGTCAGGATAAATAATGAAGACAGTTATAAAATAGGACAAAACTACGCTATCGTGGCAGACGGAATGGGCGGTCATAACAAAGGTGAGGTTGCCAGTAAAATGGCGGTAGACATAATTTCAGACTTCATAACAGGTAAAAAATGCGGACCTGTTCAGGCTATTGAGGCGGCAAACAAAGAAATATTCAAAAAAAGCGGAAAAGCAGAGTTCAGCGGTATGGGAACAACAGTTGTTATGTGTGTTCTGGAGGAAGATAAAGCCCTTATTGCAAATGTAGGTGACAGCAGAGGCTATATCTTAAGAGATGGCGAAATTAAGCAGATAACAAAAGACCATTCTCTGGTGCAAAAGCTTATAGATGATGGCGAAATCACTCAGGAAGAGGCGGAAATGAGAGCAGACAAATCTGTTATACTCCGCGCTGTTGGAAGTGCAAAGGATGTTAAGGTTGATGTTTTTGAGAATGACATTCTTAAGGGAGATATAATTCTTCTTTGTTCCGACGGTCTTACCAACTGTGTTGAAAAAGAGGAAATAACAAAGACTCTTGAGAAAAATATAAGCATACAGAAAAAAGCCGAGGAGCTTGTAAAAAAAGCCAATACAAACGGTGGTTTTGATAATATAACAGCAGTTTTGCTTGAATTGTGTTAAGGAAAGGTTTGAAAATTATGATAGGAACATTACTTGGAAACAGATATGAAATTCTTGAGCTTGTGGGAACAGGCGGTATGGCTAATGTGTACAAGGCAAAATGTACTATGCTCAACAGATTTGTTGCCATAAAGGTTTTAAAAGAAGAATTCAGCAACGACCAGGAATTTCTAAAGAGATTCAGTATAGAATCTCAGGCGTCTGCAGGGCTTTCACATACAAATGTTGTATCTGTATATGATGTTGGAGTTCAGGAAAATATCCATTATATTGTTATGGAATATGTAGATGGTATAACACTTAAAGAATATCTTGAGGAAAATGGCGCACTTTCTGTCAGTGAAGCACTTGATTTTTCAGTGCAGATTGCGTCAGCTCTTAACCATGCCCACAGAAAAGGCATTGTTCACAGAGATATTAAACCTCAGAACATAATCTTAACAAAAGATAAACAGCTTAAGGTAACAGACTTCGGAATAGCAAGAGCAGCATCTACTTATACAATGAAGGTAGATGACAGCGGTTTCGGTTCTGCCCATTACTGTTCACCTGAACAGGCATCAGGCAGATACACAGACGAAAAAGCAGACATTTATTCAATGGGCGTTGTTATGTATGAAATGTTTACAGGCAAGCTCCCTTTTGAAAGTGACAACAGCGTGTCTGTTGCAATAAAGCACATTCAGGAAGAACCTGTTGCTCCAAGGGAAATCAACCCTGATATTCCTGAATTGGTTGAAGATATCATACTTAAAGCTATGGCGAAAGAGCAGTCAGAAAGATTTCAGACTGCAGGAGAAATACTTATTGAACTCAATTATGTGAACAATACAAATAAAATAAGAAAAGAAAACAAAGAAATCAGCGAAAAGCTCAGCAAAAAATATGAAACAAAGGTAATTGATGTGAAAGAAGTAAGAAAAGGCGCAAGCAAAACAGAAAAACCTAAAAAAGAACCTGCAAAAAAAGAAGATAAAGTTGCAGTATGGGCAGCTATTGCATCATCTTTTGTTATTGTTGCAATTATTTGTTTTGTTGCAGTTGCGGTTATGTTCCCAACTCTTATGCCATGGAACGGTGAAGGTAAAGTGGATAAAGGCATTGCACCTGACCTTATTGGTGTTAAGTATGAAGATGCAGTTAAGAAGTATAAAGATATTGAAATAATTGAAGACGAGCCTGAATACAGCACACTTTATGATGAAGGCATTATTATAAGTCAGGATCCTGAGTATGAAACAAAACTTGAAAAGCCTTATAAAATTACAGTCGTTGTAAGTAAAGGTGCAAAGATTGTAAAAGTTCCTGACCTTGTTAATATGGACTACAGAGAAGCAGAGCTTGCCCTTGATGAACTTGAAATTATTCACACAGTTCAGTACAAGGAAAGTGAAAGCATTCCAGAAGATATTGTTATGAAAGTTACACCTTCAGAGGGAACAAAAGTCCGTGCAAATTCAGACCTTGTAACTTTAATTGTAAGCTCAGGAAAACCAAAAGCAGAGGTTGAAGTTCCTGATGTAGTAGGAGAAACAAGAGAAGATGCAGAAAAGGCAATCGAAAAAGCCGGTTTAACTTACAGCATCAAAAAGGTGAATTCAACAAAGCCTGAAGGCACTGTTATAAAGCAGAGCAAAGATGCAGGTGAGATGGTTGAGGAAAAAACAAACATAGTTCTCAGTATAAGCACAGGAACACTTGGTGGTGAAGAGCCTGAAGAAGGTGATAATGGCGAAACAACTACAACAAAGCCTGAAACCCCAACCACAACAAAAGAGCTTACAATTTCTCTTCCAAGTGATAAAGAAGAGGTAACAGTAAAGGTAACTGTTGACGATGTTACAGTATATGAAAAGAAACACAAAACATCAGAGGGCTCAGTAAGTGTACCTGTAAAAGGCTCAGGCAAAACAAGTGTTGCATACTATATAGACGGTGTTAAGACCGGAGAAAGGGTAATCGGATTTTGAGTTTAACGGGAATACTTGTTAAAGGTTACGGCAGCTTTTATACCGTAAGCACAGAAGAAGGCGAAATTGAGGCCCGTGCAAGAGGAAGACTTAAAGGGACTTCTGGGCGACTTTATATAGGGGACAGGGTAGTTCTTGAAAAGGAACAGGAAACATATGCGATAATTGATGTTTTAGAGAGAAAAAACTCTATAATAAGACCTGCGGTTGCAAATGTGGACCAGATTGTGGTTGTAATTGCAGCCGCATCTCCTGACCCCAATTATAAGCAGACAGATAAGCTGTTAACATTCCTTGAATACAGCGGACTTGATGTAAGCATATGTATAAACAAAGCGGACCTTGAAAATTGCGAAGAAATAAAAGAAACCTATGAAAAAGCAGGGTACAGGGTTATAGTTACAAGCACTGCAAAACTTTCAGGGCTTGAAAACTTAAAAGAACTTTTAAAAGATAAAATAACTGCTTTTGCAGGATGCTCAGGTGTTGGAAAGTCAAGTCTTATAAATGCAATTAATGAAGAGTTTATACAGAAAACAGGGGAAGTCGGTAAAATAGAAAGAGGCAGACACACAACAACCTATGCCTCACTTCTGCCACTTGATTTCGGCGGATATATTATAGATACCCCCGGTTTCAGCGTAGTAGATATTACAAATATAGAAAAACAGGATTTAACAAACTATTTCAGAGAATTTAACGAATATTCGCAAATGTGCAGATTTACAGGCTGTACCCATAAAAATGCCTCAGACTGCAAGGTTGTAGAAATGGTTGAAAAAGGTGTTATATCAAGAAACAGATACGACAGCTATCTTGAACTTTTTGAGGAGTTGTCAAAAATTAACAAATACAAGTAGGAGAGAGTTATGATTATTGTATCACCATCAATCTTATCAGCGGATTTTGCAAAGCTTAAGGAACAGATAAAAATGGTTGAAGATGCAGGTGCAAAATACTTGCATATTGATGTTATGGACGGTCATTTTGTACCAAACATCACACTTGGACCTTGCGTTGTTAAGAGTATAAGAAAGTACACAGACATTGTTTTTGATGTGCATCTTATGATTGAAAATCAGGAAAAATATGTTAAGGATTTTGCAGAAAGCGGAGCAGACATAATAACAGTACATTTAGAAGCAACAAAGGATGCAGAAGCTCTTATTAAGCAGATTAAAGACCTTGGTGTGAAAGCGGGTATAACAATTAAACCCGGAACACCTGTAGAAGATGTTTTTCCGTACATAGATATGGTTGATATGGTTTTAATTATGTCAGTTGAACCGGGTTTTGGGGGACAGTCATTAATAGAAAGCTGTCTTGATAAAATAAAAGTCTTAAGAAAAATGAGACCTGACCTTGATATTGAAATTGACGGCGGAGTTAAATGTGAAAATATAGATAAGGTTATTGAGGCAGGAGCGAATGTTATTGTTGCAGGAAGTGCAGTTTTTGGTGCAGAAGACCCTGCTAGGGTAGTTAAAACTCTTATGGGAGAAAAATAATGAGAGCGTTAATAATCTTAAACGGTGAGTGCAGAAATTGCACTTATCTTTTTAATCAGGTAAAAAGTTTTGATACGGTAATCTGCGCAGACGGAGGCTATGAGCATTTAAAGGAGCTTAATATAAAGCCTGATGCAGTTTTAGGGGACTTTGACTCAACAGAGGAGCCAAAGGATATTGAAACAGTACGCTTTCCCGTTGAAAAGGATATGACAGATGCAGAAATTGCTATTGAATATGCAAAAAAGTGCGGTGCAGATGAAATAGTTTTAACCTGTACTTTAGGTGGCAGAGTTGACCACGAAATGGCAAATATTTTTCTTCTTACAGCCTATGAAAACCTTTCAATAGAAGAAGAAAACTGCAGTATTCTCTGTATAAACGGAGAATACACCCTTAAAGGCTGTAAGGGTAAAACAGTAAGCATAATTCCTTTTATGAAGGCTAAAGTGACAATTTCAGGTTTCAAGTATCCGTTAGATGGCGAAATAAACACAGGCTCCACATTAACCTTAAGCAACATCGCAGAAGAAGATATTGCAAAGGTTAATGTTACAGAAGGAAAATGTATATTAATTATCAATCACACAATTTAAAAAGTTTTATATAATAATACTGAGCCGGGCAAAAGGTGGTATTATATGTATAGAAAACGAAAAATGTGGTGCGGTATTTTGCTGGGAATTGCGGCAGGAGTTTTAATATATATGCTCTTTCCCACAAACTGGCTGCTCTTTGTAATGTGCTTGGTTATTATCTACATAACAATTACAAATTTATTTTGTTAGGAGGCTCCTTTGTATGAAAGTAGTTATTTTAAAACCAAAAGGAATACTTAAGAAGCTTATGATGAGTTTATTCAAAATTTGAAAGGAAGAGTCTGAATAAAATTACACATCTTGCACTGTTTTACTCCTTTATGTACACAAAGTACACGACAGTCGTAAATCAGCACAATCTGTGCAATTTTCTTTCAGCCTTGTTAAATTAAAGGAGAAATTATGGAATACAAAACTCTCATAAAGAGAGAAATTGGAGAAATAACAGAGAAAAAGTCGAGATTTATATGCACTCTTCAGCCTGTTAAAACTCAGGAGGAGGCAGTAGCTTTCATTGATGAAATGAAAAGTAAATACTGGGATGCAACCCATAATGTATACGCATATAATCTCCTTGACTCAAACATAAAAAGATATTCAGATGACGGGGAACCGTCAGGTACATCAGGAATTCCCTCCCTCAATGTTCTTGAGGGAGAGGGACTTTTTGATGTTTGCGCAGTAATAACAAGATATTTTGGCGGAACTCTGCTTGGGACAGGCGGTCTTGTGCGTGCTTATTCAGGTGCGGTCAAAGCTGCCATAGAAAACAGCCTTGTTGTAACAAAAAGCCTTTGCAGTATTGTTAAAATAAGGTGCAGTTACTCTTTGTGGGGAAAGGTTGAAAACATTCTTAAAAACAAAAATATTGCAATTAAAGATATACAGTTTGCAGATGAAGTGTTGGTATTTGCCTACGAAAAAGTAGCAGATACGGACAAGCTTATTGAAGACATAACAGAAAAAACAGATGCATCAGCAATTATAACTGTTGAAGGAGAAGAATTCGCCTTTCTGGATAAAGACGGAAAAGTGGTAAATATATAATAAAAAGGTTGACTTTGACAGGTATTTATAATATAATAATTGTATGTGAATTTTAAGGAGGACAAAAGCAATGGGAAAAAATATTGCGAAACTTTTAATTGTAATTGTGCTTATTGCGGCAGTTGTTTTTGCAGCATTTGGCACATACACAATTGGTGGTTATACCAAAAAAGGTGCATTCGATGAAAAAATCGGTATCAGACAGGGCCTTGACTTAACAGGCGGTTCTGTTATTACATTTGAGGCACAGGCAGAAGATGTTACTTCTGAACAGATGAACACAGTGGTTGCAGTTATGAGAAAAAGACTTGATAATGCTAACTACACAGAAGCAACAGTTGCAGTTCAGGGTGAAAAGAGGGTAAGAATTGAAATTCCTTCAGTTTCAAATCCTGACGATGCTGTTAAACTTTTAGGTCAGACTGCAGAACTTGTTTTTACAGATTCTGAGGGAAATGTTGTGCTTAATGGTGCAGACATCAAAAAAGCACAGCAGATGTATGGTCAGCTTTCAGAATTAGGAGCTGCTGAATATTATGTAGAACTTACATTCAACGCAGAAAGTGTGCAGAAATTTGCAGATGCTACAAAGGCAGCAGCCAACAAAGAAGCAGGTCAGAACTTTATTGCAATTATGCTTGATGAAACAGTTATTTCTGCTCCGCAGGTAGATGCTCAGTATTCAGCTGAAGGTATTAATTCAGAAACAGCTGTTATTTCAGGTGGCTTCACAGCAGAAACTGCTGCAGACCTTGCAAACTTAATCAGTGCAGGTCAGCTTCCGTTCAGCTTAAAGGTTGTTGAACAGAGTGCAGTTGGTGCATCACTTGGTGAAACAGCACTTTCAGACAGTATTTTAGCTGCTTTAATCGGTATTGTTCTTATTATGTTATTAATGATAGTTCTTTACAGAATTCCAGGTCTTGCAGCAGATATTGCTCTTGTTGGTTATATCGGACTTTACGTTCTTATTATGGGACTTTTCCACACAAACCTTACACTCGCAGGTATTGCAGGTGTTATCTTAACAATCGGTATGGCAGTAGACGCAAATGTTATTATCTTTGAAAGAATCAAAGAAGAAATAGGTGCAGGCAAAACAGTTAAAGCGGCTGTTGGTGCAGGCTTTAAGAGAGCATTTGCAGCAATCGTTGACTCAAACATCACAACATTGATTGCAGCAACCGTTCTTTATGTTGTTGGTGTTGGTACAGTTAAGGGCTTTGCAATCACACTTGGTCTTGGTATTATAATTTCAATGTTCACTGCAATCTTTGTAACAAGATTTATCTTAACTCAGTTTGCAGGAATTTTCGGCAAGAACCCTAAGTTGTACGGTGGCAAATAATTTACAGGAGGTATAGAAAATGTTTAATGTAACAAAAAATAACAAAATCTTATATATTATTCCTGTGGTTATTATCTTAATCGGTATAATTATGGGAATTGTAAACGGCGGATTTAACCTTGATACAGAGTTTATCGGCGGTACATCACTTACAATTGATATGGGCAAAGACTTCAGTGATGCTCAGCTTAACAACTTTGCAGAAAAAACTCTCGGCAAAGATGTAACAGTTCAGAAGGTTGAAGGTAATCAGGCTATTATCAGAACAGTAGAAATCACAAATGAAGAAAAAGCTGCTCTTTTAAATGCTCTCGCAGCAGAGTACGGAATTGAAGCAGAAGCACAGAACTTTGAATCCGTAAGTGCAACAGTTGGTGCTGAAACACAGCAGAAAGCGATTATTGCAGTTGTTGTTGCAGTTATTCTTATGCTTATCTACATTTCTGTAAGATTTGAATTCTTATCAGGTGTAGCAGCAATTATGGCTCTTATTCACGATGTTCTTATTATGCTCTCTGTATATCTTATATTCCAGATTCCGGTTAACTCATCATTTATTGCAGCAATACTTACAATCCTCGGTTACTCAATCAACGCAACAATCGTTATGTTTGACAGAGTAAGAGAAAATATGAGACTTACAAGAAAAGAACCGTTCCAGAAACTTGTTAATAATAGCGTTTGGCAGACAATGGGACGCTCAGTTAACACAACAGTAACAACATTAATCACAATCGTTCTTCTCTACTTTATGGGAGTTGATGCAATTAAAGAATTTGCACTTCCTATTATTGTAGGTGTTGTAGCAGGCTTCTATTCATCAGTATTCCTTTCAGGAAACTTCTGGATTATGCTTAAGAAAGCAGCTAAACACAAAAATGTAACAGAATAATTTGAAAAGTGTCCGAAAGGACACTTTTTTCATTGACTAAATACAAGATGTTTGATAAAATCTTGATATAGAGGAATAATATGTAAAAAGGAGACTTGATATGATAGAAAATAATGCTATGTTTAAACTTTCGTACGGACTTTATGTTTTAACAGCAAAATCAGACGGTAAGGACAACGGATGTATAGTAAATACAGTTATACAGATAACTGATTCTCCAAAAAGAATACTGGTGGCAGTTAATAAACAAAATCTCACTTGCAGAATGATTGAGGAAACAAATGAGTTTAATGTATCTGTACTTACTGAAAAAACAGATTTTGAGCTTATAAAGAGATTTGGTTTTAAGAGCGGAAAAATGGAAAACAAATTTGACGGTTTTTCAAACTGGTCAAGAAGCGAGAATACAATAAGCTATATTTCTGAAAACACAAACAGCTTTATGAGTGCGAAGGTTTTCAAAAAAGAAGATGTGGGAACACATATTGTATTTTTGGCGGATGTAACAGAGGCAAAACAGCTGTCAAGTGAAAAATCTCTTACCTATGAATATTATTTCTCAAATATCAAGCCAAAGCCTGAAGAAACCAAAAAGAAAGGCTATGTGTGTAAAATATGCGGATATGTTTACGAGGGCGAGCCGTTGCCTGAAGATTTTATCTGCCCTATATGTAAGCATGGTGCAGAGGACTTTGAACAAATAAAATAAGAAAAAGGGTTTGTAGCAAAATTAATATTTATGCATATCTATACATTTTGCTACAGACTCTTTTTGTCGATATGCTGGCTTACGCCAACTCGATATATTTACTTGCGTAAATTCGATATAATTTCTTGCAGAAATTTCGATATGATACAAATTCCTTATACTCGTTGCAAAGCAACATATCGAGTGCTTGCACATATCGAGTACGAAGTACATATCGAAAATTCCGTAGGAATTTATATCGAGGCAAAGTGTCTTGAAGGACGCTTTGCTCTAATAATATATGGTATATGTATCATCTTCTGTATTGTAATTAATTATTCCGCCTATTGCATCAAGCATTGAGGAAAGGGGAATATATGCAATTTCGTTTATAGTTTGTGGATATGGCTCGATTTTTATGTGGGTTCCGTCAAAGGATGCGTTTGAATTAAGTATCCAGAAAGAGGCGTTGTGACCGCCATATGAAATATCAATTCTTCCCAGTCCGTCTTCACCATCCCAGTTAAGAGTTGCACCCATTGTATCACAGAGAGCCTTTGCAGGAGCAAGAAGTCGTCCGTAAAAATAATCTGCATTTATTGGTGATGCAAGTGTTACGGCTTTGCCGTTAACTGTTATGTCTGCACTGTCCTTTTTTACTGTAATTTTGTTTTTAAAAGATGAAATTCTTTCCTGATAAATGGAAGCTATTTTAGCACCTGATAAACAGGCATCGTAAATTCTTATTTCGTCAAGGCATCCGTCAAGGTTTTTGTATGTGCTTCTTCCCATAGTATATGGCTTTGAATTTGATGCAATAGAATTGTATCTGCCAAAATCATCAGGAAGAGTGCCATCGTATATCTTTTTACCGTCAAGATACATTCTTAATGTTTCACCTGAGAAGGTAACAGCAATGTGTCGCCATTGAGAATTAAGCATTTCCATACTGAGGGAATTTGCAGAGATGAATGAATGGCTCTTGTAGTTGTCTCTTGTTTTGAATGTAATGTCACACTGAAGAGTTGAATAGTTTTCGTTGAAATAAATGCTTAAAGGTCCACCTGTAATATCTCCTGTGCTTGACTCATTACCAAACAGGATAGGGTTGAATGAGGTGAAATCATTAATTTTTATCCAGGTTGAAAATGTGAATGCATCTTTAAAGGCAATTTTGTCGCTTCCTGAAAGAAGAACATATCCGCCCTTTAACATAAGTGCGTTATCGTGTATTCCTGTTTGTGTGAAAGAAAGGTCTCCGTAGGGGGCTAAGGTGTAGCTTCCGCCTGTGCTGTGGAAATTCTGTTCAAATTTATATTCTGCAACAGGAACAGCATTGTCGTTTACTTTTTCACCTGTGCAGGATGAAAGGGTTATAATGCATAAAGATATAAGCAAAAATAAAATAATCTTTTTCATACATACCTCCTTATAACTATTCCATTATATAGTATATTGATTTTTTTGTCAATTTTCCTTGAAATACCTCGAAATGTATAGTAAAATCAGGTGAGGTGTTTTTATGATAATAACTACTAAGCCTTTTGACTTGGAGCAGACCTTTGAGTGCGGTCAGTGTTTCAGATGGAACAAAAACAGCGACGGAAGCTATACAGGTGTAGCCCACTCAAAGCTTATTAATATAAAGCAGACAGACAAGGGTGTTGAAATAAATGACGACAGCGAAATATGGCAGGAATATTTTGACCTTAATACAGATTATAACGAAATAATAAAGAATTTATCCACAGACGATATAATGAGAAATGCCATTAAAAACGGTGAGGGTAT
This sequence comes from uncultured Eubacteriales bacterium, assembly GCA_964568815.1. Taxonomy (GTDB): domain Bacteria; phylum Bacillota; class Clostridia; order RGIG6154; family RGIG6154; genus RGIG8700. The sequence goes on from CAZMRY010000033.1 coordinate 14,905, forward strand.
AAGAATTTTAAAACAAGACTTTTTTGAAACAGTTATTTCTTTTATTATTTCACAGAACAATAATATTCCGAGAATTAAGAATATAGTAGAAGCATTCTGCAAAAAATACGGAGAAAAAATAGAGGGTGACTATTATTCATTCCCAAAGGCAGAGAAAATTGCAAATCTTGAAAAGGAAGAACTTGCCTTCTTAAGAGCAGGCTACAGAGATGCTTATATAATAGACGCTGCACAAAAAATCTCCAAAGGCGAAATTAATAAAGATATAATTTATAATGCAAGTATTGAAGATGCAAGGGCAGAAATAAGCAAAATAAAGGGTGTAGGTCCAAAGGTTGCAGACTGTATCCTGCTGTTTTCGGCGACGAGGGGAGAGGTTTTCCCCACAGATGTATGGATGAAAAAGGTGTTAACTCAGCTTTACGGTTTTGAAAACCTGACACCAAAGGCTATAAATGAGTTTGCAAAAGAAAAATTCGGCAAGCTTGCAGGTTATGCACAGCA
>CAZMRY010000034.1:0-15179 GCA_964568815.1 uncultured Eubacteriales bacterium
ACGGAAGCTTCAGACCACAGGATAGCTGTACAAGAGCACAGGCGGCAGTAATTATATATAATTACTTAAACAGATAAGCAGAAAGGAGAAAATACTATGAAAAAATTAATATCAATACTTCTTACTGCAGTTATGATAGCAGGACTGTTTACAGTTAATGTCTCAGCAACAAGTCTTGCTGAGAATAGAGTTAAGCAATTAGAACTTAATTTATTTGAAGATATCTTTGTTACAAAAGCTTTGGATAAAAATTTGTATTATGCAGCAGCAAATACTACCACACCCAATGAAGCAGCATATAAGGAAACAATATATCCATATAAAGGTCTTATTGTTAGTGGAGATAACGCAGTTTCAACTATAAAGTGGAACGCTAAACGAACAAGCAGCGCGGTGGGTTTACTTATCAATGATACAGATGTATCAGATTGCACAGCAACAATCGCTTCTCAGGTAACTGCAGGCAACCTTGTGTTAAAAGATGACGGCAGATACGATTTTACTGTTGCAGGAACAACATACCACTTAGGAAAAATATCAGAAACTGAAAAAACAGGCAATGTTTTCTTCCCTGGACAGGTATATGATACATCATGGTCAAATAATGCAACTATTAAATCAGAGGTTTTAGACAGTGCATATACTCAGAACGAAGACACAAAAGCAGTAACATCTGCTACATATACCATCAATACAGAAGATGGCAGCGGACTTAAAAGCGTAAACCTTCTTGCTGCAACTTTTATTAATCATAAAGTCAACAATAAAGTGGGCTTTGGTGCAGAGAGAACATTATCAGAGCTTATGCCTGTGACAGTTACTTATGATGACGACAGCACAGAAAAGTATTATATTGCAACAGGTTCTATATATCTTGATTTTAATACTGCATTAAGAAAAGCAGGAAAAAATCAGGCATTATCAGTTTCAACAAATACACTTGTTTATTCAGCAGATACATCTGTAGTACCCGTTTGCGATACATCTGATATGACTTTATTCTTAGGCAAAACATTTACTGTTAATGATAAAAAGATACTTATGCCGGCAGGCTCAAAAGTACTTGCAAATCACAACAGATTGTCATTAACAAAATTAGACGGACAGTACGGCGGATACGGATATACATATAGCTACGAAATTCCTGTAGCCGCAGGGAAAACTGTATCAAGTGTCACTGTTTCGCAACCTGAGGTGATTACAGCTACAACATTCGGTGCTGACAATGTTGTGTCATCAGGATATTATGGTTACCTTAAATTACCTGTTGAAGATGCAAATTATGATTATTATTTAAGTGCTTACACAAGAAACGGTTCTTATAAACATTCAGGTTTATTTGCTATAACACTTAAATATTTATCATATAATGAAAAAATAAAGGCAGTTAATGATTTGATTGACGCACTTGATGAAAGCACAGTAAAACCTGCAGACATTACGGCAATACAAGGAAAAATCGATGCATTAAAGGCTGAAAACGCTGATATCAATGATTCATATTTTAAAATTGACAGACTTAATGAGCTAAGTACATATCTTGAAACACAGGTAGGTAAAAAACTTGATGAGTTTAGAGCAAGTGTTAGCCAACTTGGTGACACCTATATACTCGACATGAAAGAAACTGTAGAAGTAATTAAAGCGGACTACGATTTCCTTAGCGCTAATTTAAAGGACGAAGAGATCGGAATGGATACTCTTAACAAGTTCAATGCAATTTACAAACAGTATGAAGAAGCTCTTGCCTTTGAAGATGAAGTTAGCAAGTGGACATCTTATGAATACAAAATGTATGATGATGTTAAAGCTGCTAATGAAAAGCTTGAAACTTTAAATGGTGCAATAGCACCAAAAACAGTAGAAAAGGTTGAAGAATTTTGGAAGATTGCAGATTCTGCAAATAAAATAGATGAAAAAATAGAATCCTTTGGCACAACCTATGATTCTTCTATGCTTGAAGATTTACTTGAAACAGAAAAGGAAATAAATATATTCTATGAAACAGGAACTAGAGAGGCACTTGAGCATATTGAAACATTTGAAAAATTGCTGGAGCTTGCTTCTGCGGATGTTTTAGATAAGGACATTTCTAACGTAGAAGAAAGAATAACTGCACTTCCTGCTGTATACACAACAGCAGTTAAGGGAGAAATTGCAGAAATACAGGCTGCTATAATCTCTATTGAAGAAAGACACGGACAGATTGATTCTACATTAGAAGATAAATTAAATCTTCTTGTTAGCCAGATGAATGAAGCTCCTCTTCATATTCCAATCGAACTTGAATACACAAGAGATATATTTGAAGATATGAATTTATACGGTGCACAGAGCATATTTGATGATGACAATAATACATACATATATCCAACAGGTTCATGGGGACTTGCAGTTAGTGCAATAAATTCTACTACAAAAAGAGCATTTGATGAGAATGAATTTGTGGATAAGCTTGGTATTGACGGCGAAAATAAAGCAACTATAAATGGTATACCATATCAGTTTGGTGTTATTAAATCTGCAGTTCATGGTGTTGAAAATGAACCAAACTCAATTTACAGCGGAGACTGCGGCGGTGAAATCATAATTGATGTTCAGGATGCTCCTTATTCAGAGTTATATATGGCTGCCTGGTCAGGCCTTACAAATAATGTGCCTGTAACAATCACATATCATTATTCAGACGGTACAACATCAACAGAGGTAAATATGACAAAATTCAAGGGTGGAACAACACTTCCAAAACTTGATGATTATACAAAAGCTCTTTATGACGGAACAATAAGAATGTGGAGAGCATCCAACGGTACTGATAAATGGGGTGCATATAACAGTGTAGCTATAGCTCACAAACTTACACCTGATGATACGAAAATACTTGATTCCATTATTATTACAACATCTGGAAAAGAAATCAATATTTTTGCTTTAACAGGTATTACTTCAAACAGCGGTATAATGACAGCTTCACTTGAAAAGATAATGACAAAACTTGAAAAAACAGACGATGCTGCAGAAATAAGAGAGTTAATTGAAAATGCAGATAATATGATTAGTCTTATTGAAGAGAAAGGTGCAGGGTATAATTCTCAGTATAAAGCAATAATAGATGAACTTAAGGAAAAATATATTGAAGTTAAAGATGTTATTTGCTATACAGACATTGACAACAGAAATATTACAGTTAAGTTTACCGGTGATATTGCAGAAGAATATTTTACAAAAGATTACTTCAAACTTAGAAAAGACGGTGAAATTTTTACAGATTATACAGTAGAAAAAGTTTCCGCTAAAGAAGCTTTAATAAAATTTGTAAACAAGTTTGATTATGCTTCAAAATATACTGTTGAGCTCAGCAAGGATATAAAGAATAAAGAAAAGAGCATGGCTTTAGATATAGTATATATCAAGGAATATGACGGAGCTGAGGCAGTTGAAGCCGATATTACTTATGAAAATTCAAAAGTAAATGTTTATATCAAAAACAACACAAACCAAAAACAGAACATAATGGTAATGATAGGCTCTTATGATGATAACAATACACTTGTTGGTTTTGAATTGTTAGAGAGAGAACTGAATTCAGGCGATGTTATAAGCGAGATTTTAACATTTGATGCAAATGGAGGGAAAGTACAGTGCGCAGTTGTAGAAAATCTTATCAATACGAAACTTTTGTATAACGAAATTAACTTACAGTAGGGAGTTGGTCCAAATTAACAAAATAGTAAAAATTGTCCTTGCGGCAATAATGGTTTTGAATGTTTTATATATTCCTGCGGCAGCTGAAACACCGTTGGTTGAAATTTATGTTTCAGCCAACGGAAGCGATACTGCCGCTGGAACTACAAGTGCTCCTGCCAGCCTGACTAGAGCAAGAACCTTAGTTATCAGAAACAAAAAGGAGGGTAAAAAGGTTAATGTTCATTTAGGCGAGGGTACATACTTTTTAAGCACCTCCATTAAATTTGACGGAGATTATACAGGTACAGTAGACTACCCCGTAAGCTTTATTGCAGAAGGAGAGGTTGTTTTTACAACAGCTAAATCCATTCCCTTTAGCGGTTTAGAAAAGATTACTGATGATGATATTAAAGATGCGGTTAAACCAAGCGTAAGAAACAAATTATATAAGGTAGATTTAACTCAATACGACATTACTGCAGGAGATATCCCTGAATACAAAGGAAGATTAGTAGGCGGAGACGGATATGACGATGTGTCTGTATTTGTGGATAGCAGTGAGCTTCCTGTGGCACAGTACCCAAACGGAGAAGGTAATTATCATAAATGGGTAGAGCGAATAGACGAATTAAGCTTTTCTGTTGAAGAAAAAACAGCTTCAAATTGGGAAAGTGAAAAGTATGGGTACTTTGAAGGCTATCCGGGATACGAGTATTCCTGTGAAAGGAATAATATCACTGTAGCTGACGGCATTGTAACATTTAGATACAAACCAACTTCAGGCATGAGGGACAAAGGCTCAGACAGATATAAGGTTAAGCATGTTTTATACGAGCTTGATGTACCCGGTGAGTGGTATATAGACAGAGAAACAAATGTATTATACATATATCCTACAGAAGAGGTAAAAGAAAAAGGCATAAGCGTTGCAGCAAACAAAATACCTGCAATGACATTCAATGCCAAAGCACAATATCTCACATTTAACGGCATTACCTTTGACAGAATCAGAGGAAATGGTGTAACAGGTACAGGATGCAGCAACATAACATTCAAGAACTGTACATTTTCTAATATAACAAACAAAGCTATATATAAGTCGGTGGGTACAAATACTCCACAGTATGGCTCATATCTTATCACATCTAATTTTACAGGCGGAGCAACTAATATCCTGATTGACTCAAATAAATTTATAAATGTTGGTTCCAATGCTGTAGAAATCTATGGCGGAACAAGAGAAACCCTTACTGATTCAAACAATGTGGTTTCAAATAACTATATATATAATGCTAGCAGTAAAACAAAGTATAATCCTAATATAATATTAAGAGGCTTTGGCGGGCAAATATTAAACAACGAAATCCACGGCGGTAATTTCCATGCAATAAATATAGGCGGAAACAACCAGCTTATAAAAGGCAACGAAATTTATAATATGGCGAGAGAAACAGGAGATACAGGCCTTATATATCAGGGTAAATCCTTTACCATGACAGGGTCGGAAATCTCATATAACTATCTCCACGACTATGGCCAGCTTGACAGACTTTTAAGTGATGTTATAACAGGCATTTATTTTGATGACAGACAAAGCGGTATGTATGTTCACCATAATATTCTTTATCCTAACGCAGTAAATGCCGACGGATATGGTATTCAGAACAATGGCGGACAGTATAACAGATTTGAGTATAACATAATTGTTGACAGTGCTAAGCCGTTTGCATTATACAGCAGATTAAATGCAAATCTTGACTCAGGCTGGGTAAATGGCATGACTGAGCTGATGTTTGCTACAAATGTAACAGAAGATGTTACTCTTGACGGCGGTACTGTGGTAAATGGTATAGATAAGTCTTACACCCTGTACTTAGAAAAATATCCTCACCTTGCAAATACAGGACTGACTCTTAAAAATCCTAACGAAACCGTAAAAACTCTTGCGGAAAAATATTCTGCAATTTTAGAGTATGGCTCACTTGCAGAAGATATAACAAGCGGAGCAGACCTTAGTGCATACAGGCTTTTATCAGTAAAAATACCTGCTGAAAACAAGTTTATCGGCAATGTCTCTAATGTAGACCCAGGTTATGCGGAAATGCAGGGAATCTATGAAAACTATGGGGGAGAATTTACGGAAAATTCCTATGAGCTTACTGCAGATGATTTCGTAGACTATGAAAATAAAAAATTTATGATAAATAGTGCATCTCCACATTATACAGTTGGTATGCTTAATGAAGACTTTGATTTAAACACAATCGGTATTCAGACCTTTGAGCCTGAAAGACAAAAGGATTTTGCACTTACATATCCTGAAAGCAACTCAAATGTTTCGGATATTGCAGATGTATTCTTTATGTGGGAAAAACCTGTTGGTGCAGACTGGTACACAGTTGAAATTGCAGATAACCCGCAAATGGAAAATGCAAAATCATATGAGTCATATTACAACTGGTTAAATGTGAAAGACCTCGATGAAACTGTTGATAAATTCTACTGGAGAGTAACAGCAGAAAACATTAGTATGAATGCTGAAGAATGGCAAAGCGAAATATCCTGCTTTAATAAGGGTTATGAGATAGCTGTTAAAGAAAATACATCTGCTATGTGTTTCTTCGATATTAAATCCGATTTTAATGTTAATATGTTTTGCAAAGAAGGGGAGAAACATAATAACAATCCTACCATAGCAAAATACTGCATTGATGATGTAACTTCTAAAATTAAAAGAGGATATTTAGACTACAGAGGAATTAAATACAGCTTCCCAAATGTAACAAATGGAAGCAATAATGCGATTTACACCAACGATGCAAGCTATACATACACTCTTAAAGATACAGAAAAGGGTTATTATGACAAAATAAATATGGTTGTTTCGGGATTTTACCCTATTAAGAATTATGAAATTAAATTCAATTATAATGACGGCTCAAGTACCACAGATAATGTTGAGGTTGGGAAAACAAATACAACATACTACAATACTGATGCTTCAGATGAAATCTTATGGGCAAACAGCATAAAAGATACAGGTGAAATAGTCGGAGAAAACTATATGTATGCCATTTGTGCTGATGCAAATGAAGATAAACAGCTTGTATCAATAGAATTTAATGGCGGAGATTTAACAGATTCCTTTATAAATAAGGTGTCATCCCCAACTTCAAAAAGTATTTTCATATTTGCTGTAACGGGAATATTAAATCAGGATAAGCAAACAATTACATATAACTCTACTGCAGATAGTGATTTAGCTGTTAAGGTGCTTTTGACAGGTTATTCAGGAGACGAGTTTAAGGCATATATATTTGATAAAACAGCAAAGAAAAACGCAATGTATCAGTATTTTGAGTTGGATTTACCTGAGGAGGCACTTGAAATGAAGCTTAAAAGATGCTTCGTATGGTCAGATTTGAAAGATATGAAGCCTCTTGCCGAAATATCTGGATTTTAATTAAAACTGCGGTTCAACGCCATTTAAATCATAAGGAGAAAAGGAATATGAAAAAAATACTTTTGTTGGGCGACTCTATTCGTAAAGGCTATGATAAATATGTAAAAATCGCCTTTGAAGGAGTTGCACAGGTATATTTTCCTGAAGAAAACAGTAAATTTTCATCTTTTTTAATGAGAAATCTTCTTGTCTGGAAAAAACAACTTGAATTAGATGATAGTGTTGATTTAGTGCATTTTAACGCAGGTTTGTGGGACGATATCATAATGCTTGACGGAAAGCATCATACATCTATTGATGTTTATAATGAGTATATTGGCAGAATTTGTGACACAATAAAAATTCTTTACCCAAAAGCAAAAATTATATTTGCCACATCAACACCCGTTCAGGAAGAATTGTTTGTAAGCGGATATAAAAGATTTAACAAAGATACTGAAAAATACAATGAAATAGCGGTTGAGACAGTAAAAAAACATGGCGGAGAAATTAATGACCTTTACAGTCTTGTAAAGAAGTTCCCAAAAGAATACTATTCTGATATGACTCATTTATATACAAAAGAAGGAACAGAGTGCATAACAAATCAGGTTATAAAAGCAATAGAAAGTGCTCTTGATATTAAGGGAAATATTCCTGATTATGAGGTGTATTTTAATAGAGAAAAAAATATAGAGGGAATTTGAGAGAAATAAAAAGTTGTTATTGATTTTGTTTTTATATTGATTATAATGATACTATTAGAGAATTTGCATAATTGTGGGAGATACATAAGTTGTGAAAAAATATAAGGTTTTATTTATAGGCGGAAGTGCTTATGCTTGTGCAGGTGTAGTTAAATACGGAAATGATGCTGTTGTTTTAGAAAACAGCATCGTTTTCGCGTCTGAATTTACTCTTTCATATGCAAAGAACAATGTGTCTGCCCCTGCTTTGAGTTTCAGTAAAAATTTTTATGAAAAAGCAGTGCAAAAAGGGCTGATTCAAAACAATAAAATACATTTAATGCCAGCGGCTGATGTTCTGGCAGAGCTTATGCTTGAATATAAGAGTAGAGTTTATCTTGACAGCAGTATTATAAATATAACAAAAGAAAACAACTTATATAAAGTTGATTTCTGGTCTCAGGGCGGTATAAATACCATCTATGCAGAAAATATAATAGACACAACTGAAAAAGGCTACAACAACGGGCAGGAAACTTATGTAAAGGCACAGTATATGTGCGGAGCACTTAACATTGGCACAGAACTGAAAGCTACAGAAAATGGATTCTTTATAAAAGGTGCACTTGAAGACGAAATGTATTTTGTGTGCAAAGTGCCAACAGGTGCAGATTACCCCAAGGCAAGAAAAACTTTTTATGAAGAATGGAAAAAAGTTAAAAGAAATTCTGATATATTACTTGTATCAGAAGGACAAAAAATGATTTATGAGTATGAAGATACTGTTAATGTAGAAATTGCAGAACATTTCAGATGGATTCCTTCAATGCAGTTTAAAGATATCGTATGTGCTTTAGAGGAGGGAACAAAATGCAGTTTTTAACATTAATTGACTATAAACCTACAGAACTGAAGCAAACACCAAACTACGCAGAAAAATATGATGTAATAGTTGCGGGGCTTGGAACAACAGGCACAGAGGCGGCGCTTCTTTGTGCGGAAAAAGGACTTAAAACTTTAGGAATAGAACGAATGACGGGAATGGGCGGTCAGCTTACCTTTAGCTCTATGGCAGAAGGAACATTTAATTTTGACGGCGGAGATGCTCAGATAAGAGAAAAAAAGATAATTGAAGCAGTTGAAGAATATGGAATCTCGACAGTGCCATCAAGACTTTATGGTTATGAACTCCTTAAAGAAAAATGCAGCCTTGATACAATTTACGAGGCATCAGTAATTGGTGTTTTTATAGAGAAGGACAAGGTTGATGGAGTAAGGATACTTAAATATGGAAAAGCGACAGACTATCAGGCTGATATGTTTATAGACTGCACCACAGAGGCAATTCTTTGTCGTATGGCAGGATGCACAATAAAACACGGAAACAGCGATGGTCAGCAAATGGCATTTTCAAAAACAATCGGTTATATGTTTGACACTCAGAAACCAAGAGGAAACTGGAATACAGTTTATACTATGACAAAGCCAACCCCTGAAGAATATTCAGAAAAGGTTATGAGAATGTCCACACTCTATCCCTGTAATTTTAAAGACAAAAAGAAACTTATACACCAGTCAAATATTTTAGGACAAAGAGAAAACGGAAGTGTAGAAACATTAGAAACCGTTACATTTAAAGATGCAGTAGAGCATAACGAAGTAAATAATCCTGTTTTTTATACTAAATACTACTGCGATACCGTAAGACCTGACAGAGATTATTCAGGTGAGGGAGATGCATACATAAAATACAGAGTTATAAGCGGTCTTAACTACTGTTTTCTTACAACAGGCGTACCACATGGAAGTATAATAACAAAAGAGAGAAAAAATCTTCTTGTAGCATCAAAATGCTTTGGTATTTCACACGATGCTTTAAGCGGACTCAGATTTTGTTCAGTTCTTTTCAAATGCGCTGAGGCAGCAGCATATACAGTATATCTTGCTAAAAAGCATAAGACATTGCCAAAGGATATACCATACACAGAGCTTAAAGAATTAATGCTTTCAACAGGAGCATTCAATGAGCAATATAATACAGGCATTATAGATGTAGCAACAGCTGAAACTGCAAAAGTTTATTCAAAGGAAGAAGTTATGAAAGCTCTTAAAACAGATATAGTACAAAACGATGGTGTTTTAGAGGCAGTGAGAGAGCGGAAGCTTACATATAAAGAAGGTGAACTTGTACCGGGACTTGCATATTTCACAATGCTTAAAAAGAAAGAATATGCAGACTATTTATACGAAGAAATGAAAAAAAGCAGAAGGTATGCAGGAAATTTTGCAATAGCTTTAGCGTTAGCTGATGATAAAAGATGTGCAGATACTTTGCTTGAAATAATCAAAAATCCGGGTAGTGAAATTGATCCTGTTATAGAAAAAACCATTCCTAACAGAGTTAAAGCAATATATCTTCTTGGTTGTCTTGGCGAAACAAGAGCCATAGAGCCGCTTCTTGAAATCCTTGAAGATTATGCAGAAAAATTTACGGAAGATTTACCTTTCTACAGCTTGTATAATACAAAGGATGATTACAAATATCTTGCTCTTTCTTATACTGCAAGAGCACTTAATACATTGATAAAACTTGAACCGTTGAAAGAATATAAAGAAAGAATAAAAATGTGGAGAAATAAACCATTTGAAATTTATTCCCACAATGCTGCAGAAAATTTAAGCGAAGCATTATTCAGAATTACAAAAGAGGTGTAACATTGAAAATATTACTCATAAGGCACGCAGAACCAGATTATGCAAATAACACATTGACAAAAAAAGGCTTTGTTGAGGCTGAATATCTTTCAGAAAGACTGAAAGACAGTAACATAACACATATATATTCTTCTCCCCTTGAAAGAGCAATCTATACTGCACATCCAACAGCAGATAAGATAAACAAAGAAATAAAAGTGTGTGACTGGCTCACAGAGTTTCAGGCAAAAATCAAATTAGGTGAAGAAGAAAGAATACCCTGGAACATAATGCCACAGGATTGGCAACAGGAAAAAGAAATATTTGATATACATAACTTGAAAGAAAGTAAGTTGTATTCATCAATGGATATGCCTGAAAAGTATGCTTTTGTTACACAGAATTTTGATAAATTATTAAAAGAACACGGTATATACCGTGATAGTCTTATATATAAGGGAGAAAACAACAGCGATACAATCGCACTTTTCTGCCACTTTGGTGTTGGAATGGTAATTGCATCACACTTAACAGGTATTTCACCAATCCTACTTTGGCAGTCAATGTTTCTTCCAGCATCCTCGGTTACAGAGTTTATAACCGAAGAAAGAGTTAAAGGTGAATTGATTTTCAAATGCAAACAGATGGGAGATACCTCTCATTTATATATAAAAAATGAGCCTGTTTCAAACTCAGGCTTATACAGTGAATTTTTCGGCGGAGAAGGGAAAGGAGCACAGGTATAATATGTCATATCCTGTATCTACATCAATTCATTTATACTTTGACCACGATTATAAGGTGAGCATAAATGAACAGATTGAAAAGCATATAAATGCAGGTTTTAAATACCTTGATTTTAATTTTTTAGACTGGCAGAACAGCGATAAATCGCCGTTTATGAACGATGGTTGGGAAGCATGGATTTTATCTGCAAAGAAAACTGCGGAAGAGAACGGAGCAATATTCAATCAGGCACATGCTCCTGTACCGTGCTTAAGGTTTTCCTGTGATTACGACGGACTTGTTGCTTGCTGTAAGCGTGCAATAAAGGCTTGTGATATGCTTGGTATAAGACAGATGGTATATCATGCTCTGTCATATCCAAAGGATTTCGGACTTGATATGAGCTGGCTTGACGCAAACCAAAAATTCTTCGGTGAACTTATAGAAGATGCAAAAAAATACAATGTCGGAATTTGTATTGAAAATATGTGGTCAACCTGGGGACTTTTAGGCAGAGACCAGAAAACTACAGACGACCTTTTAGAGCTTGTTGACAGCTTTAACGACGATATAGTTGGGGTTTGCTGGGATACCGGTCATTGCAATTTAACAGGAAACGGACACAACTATGCAAAAAATAGCAATCCTGAACTTGCAGAATATGGCAACCAGTATGAAAACATAACAAAAATCGGCAAAAGACTAAGAGCACTTCATATAAACGATAACAACGGACTTGATGATGACCATATTATGCCAACAACAGGCACAATAAACTGGGATGATGTAATAAAGGCACTTGATGATATAGGCTATAAACACAGCTTTACCCTAGAAGCTCACAGAGCCACAAAAGGTGTACCTGCTGAATTAAAGGATAATGCAGTAAAACTTTTACACGATGTAACAGTTGCAATAGCAAATAAAAGCAGAAACGGCAGAGTGTATGATAATTAGGAAAAAATGAAGGCGTTTTTATTAATGGGGCAGTCAAATATGGCTGGCAGAGGAAATCTTGAAGATGTTGAGACAATCAGAGATGAAAATGTTTTTGTTTTCAGAATGGGTAGCTTTATATCAGATCAATTCAAAATCTCTTCGTATTTTTGGCGAAAGATATTTTGAGGCATACAAAAACTGCTTGAAATAATATTTAAGCAGTTGCTTTTTTACTAATGTGTGTTATGATAGTACAAATTATATGTACAAATAATTGGAGGTGTCTTTGTGAAAAGTATAAAACTTGAAAAGGAAATTGAAGTAACTGCAAAATATGATGTAATTGTTGCAGGCGGAGGTGTGGCAGGTGTTGCCGCCGCAGTTTCTGCATCAAGAATGGGTAAAAAAGTATTGCTTATTGAAAAGACCATAACTCTCGGCGGTTTGGCTACCATTGGGCTTATTAATTGGTTTGTACCTTCCTGTAACGGCAGAGGAACAAAAATTATAAAGGGTATGGCAGAAGAAATGTTTAATTTAGCAACAAAGATTGGCTATGATTCTGTTCCTGATGAGTGGAAAAACGGAGAAGAACCGGGCGAAAGTGCTAAAACAAGATGCGTTACTAAATTTTCAATTAATATATATATTCTTCAGCTTACAAAATGGTTAAAAGATGAAAATGTTGATATTCTTTTTGATACAGTAGTTACCCAGCCTGTAATGGAAAACGGAAAATGCATAGCTTTAGTTGCAGAAAACAAATCTGGAACACAATGTTTTGAGGGCAGTGTTATAATTGATGCAACAGGAGATGCAGATGTTTTATACAGAGCAGGAGTTCCGACGGTTCAGGGGAATAATTATCATACTTTCTTAGCAACTTTAACAGATATGAATAGTCTTAATGAGGCTATAGATAAAAACGACATCAGTAAAATATATATGAAGAAAATAACAGGCGGATGCGCTAATCTTTTCGGTGTAAATCACCCTGAAAACAAACCTTTCTGGAAAGGCACGACAGCAGAAGATGTAACAAACTATGTTGTTGAAAATCATATTGAGCTTTTAGAAAAGCTTGATAAAGAAAATCGCAGTCAAAGAGATATAACAGAGCTTCCTTATATGGCACAGTTTCGTACCACAAGACGTATTGACGGCGAATATACTCTAACAACAAAAGATGTCTATAATCATTTTGAAGACTCCATAAGTGCAATGAATGATTTTGAACATCGTCATTTTCTTTACGAAATTCCTTACCGTGTAATGTATAAGAAAGGCTTTAACAATCTTCTTGCAGCAGGAAGAATAACCTCAGGTGACGGTTACGGATGGGATTTACTCAGAGTTATACCACCTGCGATAATAACAGGTCAGGCGGCAGGAGTTGCCGCATCATTAGCTATTGATGATAATAAGGCTGTCTATGATATAAATATTACAAAACTGCAAAAAATACTTGAAGAACAAAATGTCATAATTCATTTTGATGATAATCTTGTCAGAAGAGATATTGCTTCTGAAGATGAAGCTGATTTTGAAAAATATGACCATATATAAGGGGAAAAATAAATGAGTTTTAAAAAAGATTTTGTATGGGGTGCTGCTACAGCATCATATCAGATTGAAGGAGCATGGAACGAAGACGGCAGAGGCTTGACAGTATGGGATGTTTTCTCTCATCAAAATGGAAATGTATATGAAGGACATACAGGTGATGTTGCCTGCGACCACTATCATAAGTTTAAAGAAGATGTTAAGCTCATGAAAGAGCTTGGAATTAAGGCATATCGTTTTTCCATTAGCTGGACACGCATTATGCCGAAGGGAACAGGCGAAATAAATAAAGAGGGTGCAAAGTTTTACTCGGACCTTATAGACGAGCTTTTAGCAAACGGAATTGAACCTTATGTTACACTGTTCCATTGGGATTATCCATACGAACTGCATAAAAAGGGCGGATGGCTTAATAATGAGAGCGTTAAATGGTTTGCAGAATATGCAGAAAAAGTTGCTATGCTTTACTCAGACAGAGTAAAATATTTTATTACCTTCAACGAGCCACAATGTTTTATAGGACTTGGGTATTTAAACGGTGCTCACGCACCGGGATTGAAAGTTGCGTATAAAGATATTTTCCTTATGTGCCATAATGTATTAAAAGCTCACGGTGCGGCAGTTATCGCCCTCAGAGAAAATGCAAAACAAACTCTTAAAATAGGATATGCACCTACTGGCAGTGCAAATTATCCGTCTTGTGAAACAGAGGAAAATATAGAAGCAGTACGCAAGCAATATTTTGCTTGTCCTCCTTTAAGCGATGATGTTATGTGGAATGTAGCCTGGTGGAGTGACCCCGTTATTTTGGGGAAATATCCCGAGGACGGCCTTGCTATGTATAAGGATTATCTTCCTGAAATTACAGAGGAAGATATGAAGCTGATTAATCAGCCTATAGATTTTTACGGTCAGAATATATACAACGGTCACGAAATTAAAGTCGGCACAGACGGAAAGGCTGAAGAAGTTAAAAGAAAACCGGGCTCTGCAAAAACTGCAATTGGGTGGCCTGTTACACCTGAATGCCTGCGCTGGGGGCCAAGATATTTGTACGAGAGATATAAGCTACCCATATTTATTACAGAAAACGGAATGTCAGCCCACGATACAGTATCTCTTGACGGTAAGGTTCATGACCCTAACAGAATAGATTTCTTAAACCGTTATTTAATTGAACTTGAAAAAGCAACAGAAGACGGAACGGATGTGGCAGGATATTTTCTGTGGTCCTTTATGGATAACTTCGAATGGACAAAGGGCTACAGCGACCGTTTTGGTATTGTTTATGTTGATTACGAAACACAAGAAAGAATCCCAAAGGATTCAGCATACTGGTATAAAGAATGGATAGAAAAGCGATAAGAAGTGCACCTCAATGGAGGTGCGCAGGGTGTCGATAAACCTATCGACACCCTGGCAGAGTGCGAAAAAGGAAGTTA
>CAZMRY010000035.1:0-9208 GCA_964568815.1 uncultured Eubacteriales bacterium
CCTAAGTTCTACTATCCAACAGCAGTTTTCTCGCAAGAATAAACAA
The DNA here is from genome assembly GCA_964568815.1 of uncultured Eubacteriales bacterium. GTDB lineage: Bacteria > Bacillota > Clostridia > RGIG6154 > RGIG6154 > RGIG8700. The sequence continues at coordinate 47 of CAZMRY010000035.1, forward strand.
GCTATTATCAACTGACGGAATATCTCTTGAAAGAGGATCTTTCATATATTCCTCATCGGGATTGAAGTTAGGATTTACAGATTGATAAATTCGTGTTCGGGCATTAAATTCCGCTTCTGCATAAGTGATTTTGCCGGATTTATAATCTTCAATTACGGGAGCGATAATTGTTCTGACTTTTTCAAGGTTGTTTGCATAAAAATCAGGTCGAAGGTACATATCCCGATATTGCCATATTGCATTATGATACTAAATTTTCAAATAATATAGATAAAACAACAAAAATGCAGACAGTTAAAACAACTGTCTGCAAAATAAATCAATATGAAACAAAATTTGTATTATTCCCACTCGATTGTGCCGACGGGCTTTGGGGTCAGGTCTAAGAGGACACGGTTGATGCCTTCTACCTCTGTTGTGATTCTGTTTGTTATTTTATGAAGAACCTCGTATGGAATTTCTTCGATTGTTGCTGTCATTGCGTCTTTTGTGTTTACAGCACGGATAATTGCAGGCCAGCCTTCGTATCTCTTGTCATCACGAACGCCTACGCTCTTGAAATCGGGCACTGCAATAAAATACTGCCATACTTTGCCTGCAAGACCGCAGTTGTCAAATTCTTCACGAAGGATTGCGTCTGCTTCACGAAGGGCGTTGAGTCTGTCTCTTGTGATTGCACCAAGGCAGCGAACACCAAGACCGGGACCGGGGAATGGCTGACGGTCTACCATTGCTGCAGGAAGACCAAGGGCTTTGCCTACTACTCTTACTTCGTCTTTGTATAAAAGCTTGATTGGTTCAACAAGCTCGAATTTCATATCTTCAGGAAGTCCGCCAACATTGTGATGTGCCTTTACACCGTCACTTTCAAGGATATCAGGGTAAATTGTACCCTGAGCTAAAAAGTCTACATCTGTAAGCTTTCTTGCTTCTTCATCAAATACAACAATAAACTCGTTTCCGATGATTTTTCTTTTCTTTTCTGGCTCTGCAACACCTGCAAGCTTATCTAAAAATCTGTCTGTTGCATCTATATAAATCAGGTTTGCGTTAAGCTCGTCGCGAAAAACCTTTACTACATCTTCGCTTTCGCCTTTACGCATAAGTCCGTGGTTAACATGAACGCACACAAGCTGTTTGCCAATAGCCTTAATAAGAAGTGCCGCAACAACTGAACTGTCTACACCGCCTGAAAGGGCAAGCAGTACCTTTTTGTCCCCTACCTGCTGTCTTACGAGTTCAATCTGCTCTGCAATGAATTTATCTGCGAGCTCTTTTGTCTGAATTCTTTCCATTGAATCCGGTCTTACATTTGTGTTTAACATAAAACTACCTCCTGATAATTATTCTTCAAAAAGTGGTGTTGAGAAGTATCTTTCTGCAGTATCAGGCAGAACTGTTACAACCGTTTTACCTTTTCCAAGCTTTTTGGCAAGCTTTATGGCTGCCGCAACATTTGTACCGCTTGAAATACCGCACATAATACCCTCTTTTGAAGCAAGCTCCTTTGCACAGGTGATTGCTTCTTCGTCTTTTATAATACAAACATCGTTGTATATTTCAGTATTTAAGATTTCAGGGATGATTCCATCTCCGATACCCATCTGAATATGAGTTCCTATTGAGCCGCCTGAAAGGATTGCCGCATTTTCAGGCTCTGCCGCCCAGATTTCAATATCAGGGTTATATTTTTTAAGAATTTCGCCGATACCTGTTATAGTACCGCCCGTTCCTATACCTGAGCAAAAACCATGAATAGGACCATTTACCTGATTAATTATTTCAACTGCAGTCTGCTCCCTCTGTATCTGTGGATTTGCAGGATTTTCAAACTGCTGCGGAACAAACACATTCTTGTTTTCTCTCTGCATTTTAAGGGCAGTCTCCAGACACTCCTCAATACATGCACCAATATCCCCCGCATCGTGAACAAGCATTACTTCTGCACCGTAATGCTTAACAAGTTTTCTTCTTTCTTCAGAAACGCTGTCCGGCATAATAATTATTGTTTTATAGCCTTTAACCGCTCCCACTAGAGCAAGACCTATGCCCTGATTTCCGCTTGTTGGCTCAACTATTATTGTATCTTTGTTAATAAGACCTTTTTTCTCTGCGTCTGAAATCATATTGAATGCAGTTCTTGTTTTTATTGAGCCACCAACATTCAAGCCCTCAAATTTAACAAGAATTTCTGCACCGTCAGGGTCAGCCATTTTTGAAAGTCTTATAATGGGAGTATTCCCCATTGCCTCTAATATATTATTGCAAATCATTTATAACCTCATTAATTAATTAAATAATATATGATTATATACTTTTTGGGTTTTATTGTCAATTATTTTTTAGCATAGTTATAGACATTTTTTAAAATTTAGTGTACAATGCATCTGAGGTGATACTATGAAATATTTAATCGCATCGGACATACACGGTTCGGCTTTCTTTTGCAAAGAGCTTTTAAGGGCATTTGAAGAAGAAAAGGCAGACAGACTTATACTGCTTGGTGATATTTTATATCACGGACCAAGAAATGACCTGCCGAGGGACTATAATCCGAAAGAGGTTATTGAGCTTTTAAACAATATGAAAGATAAAATTTTATGTGTTCGCGGTAACTGTGATACAGAGGTAGACCAGATGGTTTTACAGTTTCCCATACTTGCAGAATATGCGGTTTTATGTGAAAATGGTCGTTTGATTTATCTTGCACACGGACACAAGGAAAAACCTCCAATGTCAGAAAACGATATTTATATTCAGGGACATACTCATATCCCTACATATGACAATAACCATTTAAACCCCGGCTCTGTTTCAATTCCTAAAGAAAGCTCTCATCACGGATATATGACTTTAGAGAACAGTGAATTCTTATGGAAAGATTTTAACGGAAACATAAAAAACACATTCAAATTATATTGACAAGAAAACCTTGTTGTGATATAATCAATAAGGTCTTGTGATAGACAAATCCAAAGGCCGAAAAATACGGCCTTTTTTTGTTGCCGAAAAGTATGAAAGGAGACACATTAAATGGAAATGCTTTTAAAGAATGCTTTTGTTTATACAGGCAACGATTTTGTTAAGGCGGACATTTTGATTAAAGATGGTCGTATTATTGACATTTTCAGAAATACTGATATTGTTTGCGAAAATACCTATGATTTGAATGGTTTATATATATTCCCCGGTTTTACTGATGTTCATGTTCATCTGAGAGAGCCGGGTTTTTCGTATAAAGAAACAATTAAAACAGGCTCACAGGCAAGTGCCAAGGGCGGATTTACACATATTTTCTCTATGCCTAACCTAAACCCTGCACCTGACAGCTTAGACACCCTTAAAATTCAGCTTGACATTATTGAAAAGGATGCTGAGATTGAGGTTATTCCATACGGATGCATCACAAAAGAACGAAAAGGCGAAGTTCTTTCTGATATGGAAGAAATGAAGGACAAGGTTGTTGCATATACAGACGACGGAAGCGGAATACAGACAAAAGAGCTTATGAAAAATGCTATGGTTATGGCAAAAAGCCTTGACAAGATAATTGCGGCACATTGTGAAGACAATTCTCTTTTAAAAGGCGGTTATATTCACGACGGCGAGTATGCAAAATTAAATGGTCACAAGGGTATCTGCTCCGAAAGTGAGTGGGGGCAGATTGCAAGAGACTTAGAGCTTGCAAAGATTACCGGTGTTAAATACCATGTGTGCCACATTTCAACAAAAGAAAGTGTTGACATTATAAGAAAAGCTAAAAAAGATGGAGTTGATGTAACCTGTGAGACAGGACCTCACTATCTTGTATTTAATGATATGGATTTAAAAGATGAGGGCAAATTTAAAATGAATCCCCCTATCCGCTCCGAAGAAGACAGACTTGCACTTATTGAGGGCATTAAAGACGGTACAATTGATATGATTGCAACAGACCATGCCCCTCACAGCCTTGAAGAAAAAAGCAAAGGTCTTTCAGGCAGTATGATGGGTGTTGTGGGAATTGAAACAAGCTTTCCTGTTTGTTACACACATCTTGTTAAAAAGAATGTTATAACACTTCCTCATCTGATTAAATTAATGACTGAAAACCCTGCAAACAGATTTAACAAGATTAATGAAATTAAAAAAGGTGAAATCTGCGACCTTTGTATTTTCGACTTAAATGAAGAATATGAAATAAACCCCGATGAATTCCTTTCAATGGGCAAAAGCACTCCATTTGCAGGAGAAAAGGTTTTCGGCAGATGTGTTGCAACAATTTACAAGGATAACTTTGTATATGGAGATATACAAAAATGTAAAATGGAAAGTTGAAAATGGAAAATTAATGAACAACGCTCTGCGTTTGATTAAATAAAATCGCCTTGCGATTTTTGACCATAATTATCCATTTTCAATTAAAAAAAGGAGGAACTATGAAACAGAGTATTTTTACAATAGAAAGTAACGAAAATATTGCAAAATCTGTTTATAAAATGGTTTTAAAGGGTGACACAACAGGTATCGCCTGCGGACAGTTTATAAACATTCAGATAGACGGATTTTATTTAAGAAGACCTATTTCTGTTTTTGACTATAATGATGAGGCAGTTACAATTATCTACAAGGTTGTAGGCGCAGGAACAGAAAAAATGGCTGAAATGAAAGCAGGAGAAAAGCTTGACATTTTAACAGGTCTTGGTAACGGCTACGATATTTCAAAAAGCGGAGATACACCCCTTTTAATCGGTGGAGGTGTTGGTGTTCCGCCACTTTACAATCTTTGCAAAAAGTTAATTGAAAAAGGAGTAAAGCCATCAGTAATCCTTGGCTTTAACACCAAAGACGAGGTTTTCTGCAAGGAAGATTTTGAAAAGCTCGGTGCAAAGGTTACAGTTACAACTGTTGACGGTAGTGAGGGCGTTAAAGGCTTTGTTACAGACGCCATTGAAAATGGCTATACATATTTCTACACCTGCGGTCCGGAGCCTATGCTTAAGGCTGTATATAACGCAACTGAAACATCAGGGCAGTTCAGCTTTGAAGAAAGAATGGGCTGCGGTTTTGGTGCATGTATGGGATGCAGCTGTAAAACAAAATACGGAAACAAGAGAATCTGCAAAGACGGTCCTGTTTTAGAGAAGGAGGAAATAATATGGTAAACACAAAAGTAATATTAAGCGACCTTGAGCTTTCAAACCCTATTATTCCTGCAAGCGGAACCTTTGGCTACGGTTACGAATTTGCAGACCTTTACGATATTAACTGTCTTGGCTCTTTCTCATTTAAGGGTACAACCTTAGAGCCGAGATTTGGAAACCCTACCCCAAGAATTGCAGAATGTACAAGCGGTCTTATAAACTCTGTAGGTCTGCAAAACCCTGGTGTTGATAAGGTTATTTCTGAAGAATTACCTAAACTTAAAGAAGTTTTCAACAAAAAAGTTGTTGCAAACATCTGCGGTTTTTCAACAGAGGAATATGTAAAGGTTTGCGAAAAATTAAATGATGAAGAACAAATCGGCTGGTTTGAAGTGAACATAAGCTGTCCTAATGTGCACGGCGGCGGTATGAGCTTCGGCACAGACCCAAAATGTGCATACGAGGTAACAAAGGCTGTTAAGGCTATCTCTAAAAAGCCTGTTTACATAAAGCTTTCACCAAATGTTACAAATATTGTTGAAATTGCAAAGGCCTGCGAAGATGCAGGTGCAGACGGAATAAGCCTTATTAACACACTTCTTGGTATGAGAATTGATTTAAAGACCAAAAAACCTGTTATCTTTAATAAAATGGGCGGTTTTTCAGGAGATGCAATAAAACCTGTTGCAATAAGAATGGTTTATCAGGTTTATGAGGCGGTTAAAATTCCAATTATCGGTCTTGGCGGTATTTCAACTGCAGAAGATGTTATTGAAATGATGCTTGCAGGTGCAACTGCGGTTCAGGTTGGTACTGCTAACCTTGTTAATCCATGTGCTTGCAAGGAAATTATTGATAATCTTCCAAAGGTTATGGAAAAATATAATATAAAAAATTTAAGTGATATAATCGGAGGTGCTCACAATGGGTAAGGATGTAATCATCGCATGCGATTTCAGCAGTGCGGCAGATGTTTTCAAGTTTCTTGACAAGTTTGAAGGCAAAAAACCATTTGTAAAAATCGGTATGGAGCTTTTCTATGCTGAAGGTCCTGAAATTGTTAAGGAAATCAAAAAGAGAGGTCATAAGATATTCTTAGACTTAAAGCTTCACGACATTCCAAACACAGTTAAAAAATCTATGGCTGTTTTATCAAGACTTGATGTTGATATGACAAATCTTCACGCATCAGGTACTAAAAATATGATGAAAGCGGCAATTGAAGGCTTAACAAGAGAAGACGGTAGCCGTCCCATCTTAATTGCTGTAACTCAGCTTACTTCAACAGACCAGCAGTCTATGACAGATGACCTTTTAATTAATGAGCCTATTGACAAGGTTGTTATGCACTATGCTGAAAATGCGAAGGATTCAGGTTTAGATGGTGTTGTATGCTCACCTCTTGAAGCAGAAAAGGTTCATAATCTCTGCGGAAAAGACTTTGTTACAGTTACACCGGGCGTTAGATTTGCAGATGGTGACATCGGCGACCAGAAGAGAGTTATGACACCTGCTCAGGCAAAGGAAATCGGCTCTGACTACATTGTTGTGGGAAGACCAATCACTGCAGCAGAAGACCCTGTTGCTGCTTATATGAGATGCGTAGAGGAATTTGTAGATTAATGCACAATTCACAATGCACAATTCACAATTAAATGAACAAACGCTCTGCGTTTGAAATGAATATAAGGAGAGATTAATAATGGAAAGAGAAATTATAATTGCAAAAGATTTACTTAAAATAAAGGCTGTATTCTTCAGCCCTGATGAACCTTTTACTTGGGCAAGCGGAATTAAAAGCCCTGTATATTGCGACAACAGATTAACACTTTCAGACCATCAGGTAAGACTTGATGTTGAAAATTCTTTAGCAGAGGTTGTTAAAGAATACTACCCAGAAGCAGAAGTTCTTATGGGAACATCAACAGCAGGTATTGCCCACGCGGCTATTACCGCTCACATTTTAGGTCTTCCTATGGGCTATGTTCGTTCAGGTGCTAAAGACCATGGCAGAAAGAACGCAATAGAAGGCAAGCTTGAAAAGGGTCAGAAGGTTGTTGTTATTGAAGACCTTATTTCAACAGGCGGAAGCGTTATTGAAGTTGTTAACATTTTAAGAGAAGCAGGTGCTGAAGTGCTTGGCGTTGCAAGTATTTTCACATACGGTATGGCTAAGGGCATTGAAAAGCTCGGTCAGTACAGCGTTAAAAACGTGAGCCTTACAAACTTTGATGTTATTGCAAAGGTTGCGGCAGAAACAGGATATATTAAAGAAAGTGACATTGAAAGACTTATCGCATTCAGAAACAACCCATCGGATGAAAGCTGGATTGCGGGAGGAAACAACTGATGAGACATCTTATAGATATCACCGATTTATCTGTAGAAGAGCTTGATGTGCTTTTAGACCTTGCATCAGATATTGCAGAAAACCCTGAAAAATATCAGGAAAGCTGTAAACACAAAAAGCTTGCCTCACTTTTCTTTGAGCCTTCAACAAGAACAAGACTCAGCTTTGAGGCGGCTATGTTTGACCTTGGTGGAAATGTTTTAACAGTATCAGATGCAAATTCGTCTTCTGCATCAAAGGGCGAAAGCGTTGCAGATACTGCAAAAACAGTAAGCTGTTATGCAGATATTATTGCTATGCGTCATCCAAAAGAGGGTGCACCTTTTGTTGCGGCAAACAATGCGTCTATTCCTGTAATCAATGCAGGTGACGGCGGACACAATCATCCGACGCAGACATTAACCGACCTTCTTACAATAAAAAGAGAAAAAGGTAGACTTGATAATTTAACAGTAGGTTTTTGCGGAGATCTTAAGTTTGGAAGAACAGTTCATTCTTTAATTGATGCCCTTTCAAGATATACAAATATAAAATTTGTTTTAATATCACCTGAAGAATTAAAGCTCCCAAGCTATGTCAAAAAGGATGTACTTTCTGCAAACAAACTTGAATATGTGCAGACCGCTAACCTTGAAGAGGTTATTCCTGAACTTGACATTTTGTATATGACAAGAGTTCAGAGAGAAAGATTTTTCAACGAAGAAGATTATTTAAGACTTAAAGACAGTTATATTTTAACTCCTGAAAAGCTTACAAAAGCAAAAGAAGATTTAGCTATTCTCCATCCCCTTCCAAGAGTTAATGAAATCTCTGTTGCAATCGACGATGATAAGAGAGCCTGCTACTTCAAACAGGTTTTAAACGGGAAGTTCGTAAGAATGGCACTTATTTTAACTCTCTTAAAGGAGGCTGGAAGATTATGAATATAGATTCAATCAAAAACGGCTATGTTATTGACCATATAACTGCAGGTCAGGCAATGAATATCTATCATTTTTTAAATCTTGAAACAATGGATTGCCCTATTGCAATTATTAAAAATGCCTCCAGCAAGCGAATGGGCAAAAAGGATATAATTAAAATAGACATCGAAACCGATATCAACCTTGATATTTTAGGTTTTGTTGACCCGGGCATTACAATCAATGTTATCAAGAACGGCGAAAGAATAAAAAAATTCAATCCTGAGCTTCCTGAAACAGTTAAAAACATCATCCGGTGCAAAAACCCAAGATGTATCACATCAACAGAACAGGAGCTTGACCATATCTTTAAATTAACAGACAAGAAAAACAATGTTTACAGATGTCTTTACTGCGAAGCAAAAGCAGGAAACTGAAAGGGAATGTTAAAACACAATATTTAGTAATGTGTTATTAGTTTTTTAACAAATTAAAGAGAAATCTCGCAATGTGAGATTTCTCTTTAATTTTATAGTCTTTTCGCTATGAGAACCTTTTTTTCCTATTCCTTTTTATCTGTCGTAATTGATTTCAAAGCTTTCATTTTCTGCTTCATCTCTTAAAATGTTGAGCTGCATTATTCTTGCTTTTTTGTCTATTTCTTTCCCATAAACAGCAAGAACATTAATAAGACTGTTCACTTTATTCTTATTTTCTGTACAAACATTGTGAATTGTGAATTTATAAAGTTGTGGACATTTTGATTTTTTTGGTGTAAAATAAGTGG
>CAZMRY010000035.1:9308-14935 GCA_964568815.1 uncultured Eubacteriales bacterium
ATTGTGAATTTATAAAGTTGTGGACATTTTGATTTTTTTGGTGTAAAATAAGTGGTTGAGGTGATAACTATGAAAATTATTGACATTATAAAGGGCGAAAAGCCAAGCCTGTCTTTTGAGGTGTTTCCTCCAAAGACCTCTGACACCTTTGAAAGCGTCAAAGAGGCAACTCTTGAGATTGCCAAGTTAAACCCAAGCTTTATGAGTGTTACATACGGAGCAGGCGGTGGTACAAGCAAATATACAACAGACATTGCGGTATCACTTATGGAAAAGGATGTAACTCCCCTTGCCCATTTAAGCTGTATTTCTTCTACAAAGGCTGAAATACATACTCAGCTTGAAAACCTGAAAAGCAAAGGCATTGAAAACATTCTTGCTTTAAGAGGCGATATTCCTGATAGTCTTGACCTTAACTCTCTCGAATACCACTATGCAAGTGAGCTTGCAAAGGAAATAAAAGACTTCGGAGGCTTCTGCATAGGCGGTGCATGTTACCCTGAAAGTCACCCTGAAAGTGAAAACGGCGAAAAGGATATAGACGCACTTAAAATAAAGGTTGAAAATGGCTGTGAATTCTTAACAACACAGATGTTTTTTGATAATAATATTTTATATAATTTTATGTACAGACTATTGAGAGCAGGCGTTGATGTGCCTGTTGTTGCAGGAATTATGCCTGTTACAAATCCTGTGCAGATAAAAAGAATATGCTCAATATCAGGCAACTCACTTCCTCAGAGATTTGTACGCCTTGTTGACAGATACGGTGAAAATCCTGAGGCTATGAAACAGGCAGGTATTGCATATGCAACAGAGCAGATTATTGACCTTTTTGCCAACGGAATAAATGCAGTTCATGTGTATTCAATGAACAAGCCTGATGTAGCAAAGGCAATTAAAAACAACATTTCGGAGATAATCTCGTGAACACTTTACTTTTTAAAAACATCTCTGCAGAAAATATAGCTTTAAACCCAAATGAAACTGCATTACGCCTTAAAACTGACAGAGGCTATACAAATGAGCAGATAGAAAGCTGTCTTGAAACCTTAAAGAAAAACATAAACTGCAAATACATTTCAACAAGAGTTGAAATAAAACAAAATGGCAGTATATTTGACTTGGGATTTGGTGAATTTGAAAGTAAAAGTCTTGAAAAAAACCTTACAGGCTGTAAAGAGGCTTTCGTTTTTTTAGTAACACTTGGCTTTGAGTGTGACAGGCTTTTAAACAAGCTGTCACTCACCTCTTCTGCACAGCATTTTATATGCGACGCTTTAGCCTCTTCAATGGCTGAGGCAGTTTGTGATATGGCAGAGAATGAAATAAAAGAAAATATTTTGTGCAACGTGCGGTTCAGCCCCGGCTACGGAGATTTACCTCTTGAAATTCAGCCAAAGCTGCTTGATATGCTTAATGCACAAAAGCTTGCAGGTATTACAATAAGCAAAGCATATCTTATGTCACCTGCAAAAACCATAACTTGTATAATGGGGATAGTTAAATGAAAACTCTTGATTTAAGTAAAAGATTATATTTTGATGGCGGTACAGGTACTGTGCTTCAGGGTATGGGACTTCCTGCAGGAACTCCTCCTGAAGCGTGGAACATCACAAATCCTGAAAAAATCACCGCTCTCCACAAAGCCTATATTGATGCAGGCTGTAATATAATCAAAACCAACACCTTTGGTGTTAATAAAGACAAATACGAAAACTTTGAAGAATATATCAAAGTTGCCCTTGAATGTGCAAAGAAAGCGGTAAACGAAAACTCATATATTGCCTTTGACATAGGACCTACAGGCAGACTTTTAAAACCCCTTGGGGATATGGATTTTGAAGAAGCGGTTTCTCTTTTCGCAGAAAACGCAAAGCTTGCGGAAAAATACGGTGCAGACCTTATATTAATAGAAACAATGAATGACAGCCTTGAGACCAAGGCTGCAGTTGTAGCCTGCAAAGAAAACACAAATCTCCCTGTTTTCGTTACTAATGTTTACGATGAAAGCGGAAAATTAATGACAGGAGCAACACCTGAGGCAATGATTGCAATGCTTGAAGGTCTTGGAGTTTCGGCACTTGGTATGAACTGCTCTCTCGGTCCTGACAAGATGCTCCCTTTAATTGAAAGATTTACAGAAAATGCTTCTGTTCCAATAATAGTTAATCCAAACGCAGGTCTGCCTGTTGTTAAAGAGGGTAAAACTGTCTTTTCAACAAGCTCTGATGAGTTTTCCGACCTTATGGTTAAAATGGCTGAGATGGGTGCCTGCATACTCGGTGGCTGTTGCGGTACCACACCTGAGTATATGAAAAAGATGATTGAAAAGACATCATCTGTCGAATATAAACTTCCTGAGTTTAAAAATAAAACTGTTGTTTCTTCATACACTCACGCAGTTGAGGTTAAAGATACTCCAATCCTGATAGGCGAAAGAATTAACCCCACAGGCAAGCCAAAATTAAAAGAAGCATTAAGAGAAAAAAACTTAAGCTATATCTTAAACGAAGGCATAGCACAGGCTGAAAAGGGTGTTCATATTCTTGATGTTAATGTTGGACTTCCTGAAATAGACGAAAAAGAAATGATGAAAGAGGTTGTTTTTGCACTTCAGTCTGTAACAGACCTTCCCCTTCAGCTTGACTCAAACAATCCGTCAGTTCTTGAAGGAGCTATGAGAATTTATAACGGTAAGCCTCTTATTAACTCAGTTAACGCTGAAAAAGAAAGTATGGACAGCATCTTCCCCCTTGTTAAAAAGTATGGCGGCAGTGTTATCGCCCTTACTATGGACAAGAGCGGCATACCTGAAACTGCTGAAGAAAGAGCCAAAATAGCAGAAAAAATTGTTAATTATGCAAAAGAGTACGGTATTGATAAAAAAGACATTATTGTTGACCCATTGGCACTTACTGTTTCATCGGATGCTCGGAGTGCAAAAATAACTCTTGATGCTATTAAATTAGTATCCGATATGGGTATTAAAACAAGTCTTGGTGTTTCAAACATTTCTTTTGGACTTCCTTTAAGAGATAAAATCAACGCATCTTTTTTTTCGGTTGCGCTCTCCTATGGTCTTAATATGGCAATTATGAACCCGTTTTCCGAGAAAATGATGGATGCATATTATGCACACAATGTTTTAAACGGTTTTGATGAGGGTTGTATAAACTATATTGATTATGCAAATGATGCTGTACCTGAAACAATCAAGACAGAAAAGAAAACAGACCTTAAATATGCAATTATAAAGGGACTTAAGGAGGAAGCAGTATTTGCTTCAAAAGAGCTTTTAAAAACTGTTTCTCCCCTCGATGTAATAAACAACTATATTATTCCTGCATTAAACGAAATAGGCACGGATTTTGAACAGGGAAAGGCATTTCTGCCACAGCTTTTAATGAGTGCAGAGGCATCAGGCAAAGCCTTTGATGAAGTAAAGGCTTTTATGCCAAAAAGTGAAGAAACAGGAAAAGCTGTTATTCTTGCAACAGTGAAAGGCGACATTCACGATATAGGCAAAAACATTGTAAAGGTTCTTCACGAGAGCTACGGTTTTAAAATTTACGACCTTGGCAGAGATGTGGAGCCTGAAACTATCTTAAACTGCGTTAAGGAAACAGGTTGTAAATTAGTTGGTTTAAGTGCTCTTATGACCACAACTGTCCCTGCTATGAAAGAGGCAATAAATCTTCTGCACAGCTTTGACAAAAACATCAAAGTTATGGTTGGCGGAGCGGTGTTAAACGAAGAATACGCAGATATGATAAAAGCTGATTTTTATGGCAAGGACGCTATGGAAAGCGTGCGTATTACAAAAAGCTATTATCAGGAGTAAAGAAATGAAACCATATTATGAAAAAAAGATAAATGAAATAACAGAAAAGCTCCAAAGCTGTCATGGCGATATTAAATTTGCGGTTGTTGCTGACTCTCACCTTGACAACTCTCTCTCTGATACTCTTGAAAACATTTCAGCGGTTGATAAAAAGGTGAATTTTGATTTTATGTTACACCTTGGGGACTTTTTAAACGGAAATATTCCAAAGGAATACACAAAACAGATTTTAAAAGAACAGATTAAGCTGTTTGAGGCTTCAATAAAAGGTAGCTTCTACCCTACCCAGGGCAATCATGACGGTTACACAGACTTTAAAGCAACCGATATGGCAACAGACGATGTGTGGGAATATGCAACAGGCAGAAAGCCATATTACTTTGAGGATTTCGGTAGCTTTCGTATAGTTTCTGTCTGTTCCTTTACATATGAATGGAAAGAAGACAAATTCTGCAAGCTTTATAAAATACTTGACAGTCAGCTTGAGTGGCTTAAAGAAAAGGCACTTGACACAGACAAAACAGTTATTTTCCTTTCACACGATTATCCTTTAACCTCTCTTAAGGACAAGGAAACAACTCCTGTTTTGGATGCAGTTCTTGAAATGCAAAAGAAAAAGGGCTTTGATATTGCAGGGTGGTTTATAGGTCATGTTCATGGAGATTACAACTTCAAAGCCCACGGTATTAATTTCTTTGTTGTGGCAAGTGAAACTGCCTATATTCCTCAGCTCTGGGGACTTTCAGAAAACGAGCCTGAAGAATACCCTGAAAGAATTTTAAACACAGACACCGAAGACCTCTGGGACGCTGTTGTTTTAAATAAAGCTGAAAGAACAATTTCCCTTTTCCGTTTCGGTGCAGGAAAAGATAGAATTGTCACATATTAAGTTAGAAATTAGAAGTTAGGAGTCAGGAATTAAATGGAAGTTTTCAAATTTGCATATGTAACCGATACGCGTCTTTCAGATGTGGGAGCGGTTACAGTTCAGAAAATAGCTGAAAATGACGAATTTAAGTGCATAGTTCATGGTGGTAATGCCTTAAACGGAAACAATCCTGAAAAGATATCTATGAAGCTTTTAAATATGGAGCATCAAAGATATAAAGAGTCCGTTAAAAGCAAAATTCTTCTCCCTGTTCAGGGCGAAAAGGATGGCTGGAGAGATGAACGGTTTAAAGGTCAGCTGGCAATGAATATTATGACAGATAAGGTATGGAGCGAAAATATTTCTTTTGCTGACAAGTACATAAAAAGAAGTAGTGAAGCACCATACTACTTTATAGATTTCAAAGAACACAAGGTGCGTTTTGTTGTTCTTTGCTCATATTTTTACGAGTATGACAAGGAATTTGAGCTTTTTGAAAAGTTTAAAGGCTATAAGGCAAATCAGCTTAAATGGCTTATAAATGATGCTTTAAATGTACCCAAGGATTATACAGTTTTAATTTTTTCACACTCAGTTCCAAAATCAAGATTTGAAACAGGAAAAGACCCTTTTATTTACAACAGCTGGTCAACAGAGCAGAATTTAATGATAGTTCAGCAGGCAAAAAGATTAAAAGGCGTAAATATAGCAGGCTGGATTTCAGGTGGCTATAATAATGAGGAAGCTGTAGAAATCGGCGGAATTAATTTCATAACAACCAAATCACAGTATGAGTCAGGCATATGGTACAACTGTTCACTGGACAATGAAAGCAGAACACTTGCCTTAAACAACTTAACCGTTACATATTAAAGGGAATGTTAACATACTCCGGAACGCAAAAAGGCAGTAAAA
>CAZMRY010000036.1:0-14221 GCA_964568815.1 uncultured Eubacteriales bacterium
GACCTCATTATTTGAGATCTTTGTCTGTTTTGGGGATTAATTTACATCCCCTTATATTACAGTTCTTTTTCTATCGGTGCATATACAGGTTTTAAATTTCCAAGGCTTTCCCAGAAGAATACCACATACTTTTCTACATCTTCTCCCTGCGGTATATTCAAGGTAACTTTGTTAGTATCGTTATTTATCGTTTTTCCTGTAATATTCACCTGATGATTACGGTTATTTTGTGTTTTCACTGAAATATATACTGTTTCTTTTTCCAACATTTCCACAGGCAATACCAATTCTATCATTGTGTCATTGTTGCCATTTTTCACTGTTATTTCAGCTTTTGAAGGTACTTTTATAATCGTTATTGTGTATGTTATGTCCGTGCGGCCTTCTACTGCAGTTCTGTTGAGCTCTATTACTGTTTCTTCTTCAGATATTCGCAAGGTTTTTGCAGTTCTTGGTAACATTAAACTAGAATTATTAACCTGTAACAAGCCTTCAAAATCCGCTGTAAGTGAAATAGTATTTGTTTCTTCCTGTACATATATTGTGTATTCTCTTATGTCTGGATTAAATTCTCTATTCCACTTTCCAATATTGCTCACAAGACTGTCTATGGTTGCATATGCAATTACATTTACTGTTTTTGTTCCATACACATTGCTTCCGTCTTTTGCTTTTGCGGTTACTGTTACTGTTCCTGTTTTTAAAGGCGTTAACACACCGTTTTCTGTTATCGTTGCAACTGTTTCATCATCTACTGTCCAGATAACATCTTTTACAGCTGTATATTCTGGGAACACATTTGCCGTGTATTCAGAAGAAGTTTCTATAGTTTCTTCTCCGACTATTGTTATAGTTTCTGCAAGCTTTGGTTTAACAACAACTTTACCGTTTGTTATTTCTTCAAATTTGAATTCCGCATCCCCTAACAATGATACATTTTCTACAAATATTTCTATTGTCTGAGCTGTTACATCTTCAGGTATATTAAATGAAATTTCCAACGGTTTTACCTGCTTATTTACAGGCATTGATGTTTCCGTTACTAAATATTTTGCTGTGACAGTTAAATATGTATAGCCATCTTTTGAAACAGGTTCATCATTTGTAACTATCTCAAAATCTCTTGATATAACCTTGTTAAATATTATACTTTCTGAATACTTTAATGTAAATGTAAGATATTTTGCATCTTTCAATGTTGCAAAAGTTGCAGGAAGTATTACATTTTTTGTTCCTGTTTCTGCAGCATTTTCTCCTATTATGAACTTATTGTTGTATACACTGATGAAATATGGGTATGCAGATATATTTTCTTCAAACGCATATTTTTTAAGACTGTTTCCTTTTTCATCAGTAAGTTTTATGCCATTACCATCTTTCTCAGTATAATATCCTATGAAGTCATAATCAGTCTTGGTTGCAGGTACCAAAGTATAGTCATCATCGAATGTTACAATCTTTGTTTCTGCAAGAATATTTTCTGAATTATACATAGCTATTTCAAAATCCATAAATTTGAATGTTGCTTTAAATGAAATATCTTCTGTAATCTGCATACCTGCAGTAAAGCCTTCCCATTTATCAAATGTATATGGTACAGCTTTTGTAGGTACTTCGTCCGGTGCAGTAATTTCTGCTCCATAGTCTACAGTATTTTCATAGAACACACTTTCGTCCTCGTTCAAGAACTTATATGTGTATTTGTTCACTGTAGCTGTGAATTCAGGTGCAAATGTTACATCTTCTGTTACTGTCATTCCTGCTGTATATCCATTCCATTTGCTGAATGCATAAGTATACTGAGCAGTTGCCTGTTTTACAGGGTTTTCAGGAAGCTCTATTACTGTTCCGTAATCTACTGTGTTTTCTTTTAATACACTGCCATCCTCGTTTAAGAAGACTTTCTCTTTCTGTCTCAGCTGATACAGGAATTGCAATCAAACTAAAACTCATTGTTAATACCAAAAACAAGGCTGTTAATCTTTTCATAGTTTTTTCTCCTTATATTTTATGTTAGATAAATTATACTCTTTTAAGCCTTATTTGTCAATTAAACTAACCACAAGCGATTCCAACATTTTTAAAATTTAATTAAATTTATTAATTTTTAGTATCTTCAAATTTAGAATAATAGATTTTCTGACTGTCATAAAGGCTATATCTGCCTGACATCATATAACTAACTGCACAAGATACAGTAAAAACTATCATTAAGTCCCCACCAAAAACTTCTGCAGCAAGCATTATTGACGCAACAGGGCAGTTAACAACACCACAGAAAAGTGCAATAAATCCAATAGCTGCACCAAGTGACGGATTTAATCCTATCAATCCTGCAATTGTGCAACCAAGAGTTGAGCCTATAAAAAATGAAGGTACTATTTCTCCGCCTTTAAATCCTGCCGAAATTGTTATTACAGTAAATATTATCTTTAGCAGAAATGCTTCCGGTTTAGCATCACCTGAAATTGCATTAGCTATAACATTCATTCCTGCACCATTATAATCTCCTGAATTAAAAATCAAACTCAAAATTAAAATTACACAAGCACCAACAAAGGCTTTTAGATATGCATTTTTAAAAAGTTTATTCATTCCTTTTTCAGCATATTTTATAGCAATGCAGAAAAGCATACTTACAGCAGCACAAATTATGGCGATAATAATAACCTTTGCAAAAACATCTGCGGTCAAAATTAATTCAGGAATTTTAAATTTAACCGTTTCAACATTAAAATACTTAGAAATACCAAATGCTATAACCGAAGCTACTAAGCAAGGTACAAGTCCGGCATAATTAATCTTCCCTACATTTATTACCTCAATTGCAAAAAATGCTGCTGTTACAGGCGTGCCGAAAAGTGCTGAAAAAACTGCACTCATTCCTGTCATAACAACAATATGCATATCTTTTGTGTCAAGTCTGAATATTTTACCAATGTTGTAACCAATGCCTCCACCAATTTGAAGTGCGGCACCTTCCCTTCCTGCAGAACCGCCCACAAGGTGCGTTATAACTGTGCTAACAAAAATCAATGGTACCATAACAAACGGGATATCTCTGTCTTTTCTTATCGATTCAATTACTCTGTTAGTGTCAATATTTCCGTACTTCTTAAACAATTTATACAAAAATACTATAACAAGAGCACCAACAGGTAAAAACCAAACAATAAAATTTTGTGTTGTTCGCAGTTCAGTAACTTTATCAACAGAAATATGAAACAGTGTACCAATAACTCCGCCGATAAGACCAATAAGACTACCAAACATTATCCATTTAACAAAAGATAGTATATATTTACTCATTCTGTTTATTAATTTCATATGCACACCTCATAAAAATATCCAAGCATAAACGCTCGGATATTTTAAATTATTTTTCTCTGTTTTTTGCCATTTCAAGTTTGGTCTGTCTGCGCATTTTAACTTCATCAGACATTGGCTTAATATCACCTGCAGCCATCAATGCCTGTCTTGTAAGTAACGGACCAAACAATTCATAAATAAGTACTGCAAAAAGTGTAATATTTCTGATTAATGCTCCCTGTCCTGCCATTTCAGGAGTTGCAGCTGCAATAGCACACATTCCAAGTGCCACACCAGCCTGTGGTAAAAGAGTTATACCAAGATATTTACATATTTCAGGTGAACACTTTGCCACTTTTGCACTGATAAAGGTACCTGAGTATTTTCCAAGTGAACGGAATATGATATAAACAATTCCAATAACAACTATAGCCCAGTCTGTAAATACACTAAGCTCAAGCTCCGCACCGCTAATTACAAAGAATAAGGCAAAAAGAGGTGAGGTCCATTTGTCTGCCTGCTCCATAAGATCATGCGACAAAGGACATATATTACAGAATACTGTACCAAGCATCATACAAACAAGAAGTGATGAAAAGCTTATATGTACAGGTCCTATATGAAAATCAAGCATTGAAAGTGCAACAGTAAGAAATACGAAAGTAATAGTCATATTCAATCTGTTTGTGTTTGAGTTAAACATTTTTTCAAACTGTGTAAGTATCCATCCCATTATTGTTCCAAGTACAAGTGAGCAGATAATTTCAACAAGTGGATTTATAACTATTGCTATCATATCAACATCGCCAACAATTAATGTTTTTGCTATACCAAATGATACAGCAAATACAACCAAACCAACGGCATCATCGAGTGCAACAATAGGAAGTAACAAATCCGTAAGAGGTCCTTTTGCCTTATACTGTCTTACAACCATCAATGTTGCAGCAGGAGCAGTTGCAGTTGCAATTGCACCTAAAGTAATAAGCTGAGGAACAGTAAGCTTGTCGGGCATAATAAGATGAACAACAAAAAGTGCCAAGTCAACAAATATTGTAGCAACCAAAGCCTGGAAAATACCTATAATTGTTGCCTGTTTGCCTGTTTTTTTCAGTTCATCCAGTCTGAATTCATTTCCGATAGAAAAAGCGATAAAACCTAATGCAACTTCAGAAATCAAAGCAAGCTGTGAAACAGCTTCATGTGAGTTGAAACCCAATCCACCTATTCCAAGTTTTCCGACACAATATGGACCAATTAAGACACCGGCAATCAGATATGCAGTAACTGATGGCAATTTAAAAGGCTTGAATGCTCTGGTCATAAGAAGTCCTGCCAGAAGTGCAATAGAAATCGAAAGCAATGTACTCATTTTTCATTCTCCTTTATTACTTAAAAAACAAACAAGCCTCCGGCAAGAAGCTTGTCTGAAGAAAATATATGGGGCGAGTTAAGAGAGTCGAACTCTTGGCCTCCAGAGCCACAATCTGGCGCTCTAACCAACTGAGCTAAACCCGCCATAAAAATGCCGCAAATGAGTGGCGCGCCTGAAGAGATTCGAACTCCTGGCCCATTGCTTAGAAGGCAATTGCTCTATCCAGCTGAGCTACAGGCGCAAATGGTGGAGCGGGTGATGAGAATCGAACTCACACGACCAGCTTGGAAGGCTGGGGTTCTACCATTGAACTACACCCGCATTTCTCATTTGCGACTTGTATATTATAGCAACATTTACTTAACTTGTCAATAGTTTTTTTAAAAATTATTACAAATTTTTAAGATAACAATTAGTAGTTTTTTCTTTTGCCATTGTACTCTTCTCTCCATGCCCCGGCAATACGGTCAGATTATCATCAAGGTTACAAATAATTGAAGATAAAGTATTTAACATTACAGTGGATGAACCGCCGGGCAAATCGCACCTTCCTATGCTACCTGCAAAAAGTGTGTCACCTGAAAACAATAAGTCATCAATCAGATAACATACACTACCATTACTGTGACCAGGAGTGTGTATACATTTGACTTCAACATCATTATATCTTAGTTCATTTATTTCTTTTAAATCAAAGTCCGCATCAAAATCTTTTACTCTCATAAACGAAAGCAAATGTTCGTCATTCATATTCATATATACTGGTATATTAAATTTCTCTTTAATATTTTTAACTGCACCTACATGGTCAAAATGTCCGTGAGTTAATAATATGGCTCTTGGAATAAGTTTGTTTTGTGATATAGTTCTATCAATCACATCAAAATCGTCACCAGGATCAATTATAAATGTATCCCTATTATTACCATAAACCAGATAACAATTTTCCTGATACATTTCCCCTGTCACAATTGTTAGATATTTCATATTTTATCTCCTTAAAAATACCGCAGATTTCTCTGCGGTATAATTTATGCTGTTTCGCTTGTCATTTTTTGAGGATTTCTTTTATATGAAGAAATGTCAGGTTTACCATTTGAGGTTATAACCTCTTTTGTTATAACACATTTATCTGCATTTTTCATAGATGGAATTTCAAACATAACATCACGAACCGCAGTTTCTATAATTGCTCGCAATCCACGAGCACCTGTTTTTCTTTCAAGAGCTTTATCCGCAATAGCCTCAATTGCATCTTCTGAAAATTCAAGCTCACAGTTGTCATATTCAAACATTTTTTTGTATTGTTTTACAAGTGCATTTTTAGGTTCAGTTAAAATTCTTACAAGGGCAGATTTATCAAGTGCATCAAGAGTTACAACAACAGGTAATCTTCCTATAAATTCAGGAATTAATCCGTATTTTAACAAATCTTCCGGTAATACCTCCTTGAAAATTTTTGTTTTATCAAGATT
This sequence comes from uncultured Eubacteriales bacterium, assembly GCA_964568815.1. Lineage (GTDB taxonomy): Bacteria > Bacillota > Clostridia > RGIG6154 > RGIG6154 > RGIG8700. The sequence goes on from CAZMRY010000036.1 coordinate 6,160, forward strand.
GTTCTTTGATGTAATATCTGCACCAAAACCTAAAGCTTTGTTTCCAAGTCTTTTTTCTATTATAGCTTCAAGTCCGTCAAATGCACCGCCACAGATAAATAAAATATTTTCTGTGTTAATCTGTATAAAATCCTGATGAGGATGTTTTCTACCTCCCTGCGGAGGAACAGAAGCAACAGTTCCTTCAAGAATTTTAAGAAGTGCCTGCTGAACCCCTTCCCCACTTACATCTCTAGTAATCGAAGGATTTTCTGACTTCTTTGAAATTTTATCTATTTCATCAATATAAATAATACCTTTTTCTGCTTTTTCAACATCATAATCCGCTGCTTGGATAAGCTTAAGAAGTATATTTTCAACATCTTCGCCAACATAACCTGCTTCTGTAAGGCTGGTTGCATCGGCTATAGCAAAAGGTACATCTAATATTTTTGCAAGAGTTGATGCAAGCAGTGTTTTACCTGAACCTGTTGAACCAAGCATAAGAATATTACTTTTCTGTATTTCCACATCAGATGTATCAATATTTGAATTAATTCTCTTATAGTGATTATATACTGCAACAGCAAGAGATTTTTTTGCCTCATCCTGACCAATAACATATTCTGATAAAGAGTTTAATATATCTACAGGTTTGGGAAGATCAGATAATTCTAAATTTTCTTCTACCGTTTCTGTTTCTTCATCAAAAACAATATCAGCACATATTTCAATACATTTATCGCAAATATATACTCCCGCAGGTCCGGCCACAAGTCTTGTTACCTGGTCTTCTGTCTTACCGCAAAATGAACACTTCACCTGCTTAGAATTGTCTTTAGACATATAATCCACCTTTCAATTATTTTCTTTCTATAACTTTATCAATAAGTCCATAGTCTGCAGCTTCCTGTGCAGTTAAGAAATTATCTCTTTCTGTATCTTTTTCAATTGTTTCAAGAGGCTGACCTGTTCTTTCAGCAAGAATTTCATTAAGTTTTTCTCTTATTCTGATAATTCTGTCTGCATGAATTTTAATATCAGTAGCCTGACCCTGTGTGCCGCCAAGTGGCTGATGAATCATAATTTCGCTGTTTGGAAGTGCATATCTCTTTCCTTTTGCTCCTGCTGCAAGAAGAAATGCACCCATACTTGCAGCCATACCTACACATATAGTAGATACATCACATTTAATGTACTGCATAGTATCATAAATAGCCATACCGGCTGTTATCGAACCACCAGGACTGTTAATGTAAAGGCTGATATCTTTATCAGGATCCTCACCTTCAAGAAACAGAAGCTGTGCAACAACAAGGCTTGCAGTTGCGTCATTTACCTCGTCACTTAAAAATATTATTCTGTCGTTTAAAAGTCTTGAGAAAATATCGTATGATCTTTCTCCTCTGCTTGTCTGCTCTACTACCATTGGAACCAAACTCATATAAATATCTCCTTTCATATTAGAAATTAAACTCTGCCTTTATAATCGGCAGAGTTTAAATATTTTATTATTTGTCTTCTGCTTTCTTTGTAGCTGTCTTTTTAGCAGTTGTCTTCTTAGCAGTTGTTTTTTCTGCATCAGTCTTTACGGTTGCCGCTTTCTTTGTGGTTGTTTTCTTAGCTGCAGGTTTCTTTTCGGCAGTTTCATCTGCTTTTTTAGCAGTTGTTTTCTTTGCAGTTGTTTTTTCTGCATCAGCCTTTGCAGTTGTCTTTTTAGCTGTTGTCTTCTTCTCTGCAGCAGCTACTTTTGCATTTGCAAGGATGAACTCAACAGCTTTTTCAATCTTACAGTCTTTTTTAATATTTTCTTTATCTTCGTCTCTTAATACTTCTTTAGCTTTTTCTACTTCCATACCGTAGCTCTTAGCCATTTCTTCAATTTTAGCATCAAGTTCAGCTTCAGTAACTTCAATTTTTTCAAGTTCAGCTACTTTTTCAAGTGCAAGAGTGCTCTTTACAGCATTTTCAGCCTGTGGTCTGAACTGTTTCTTGAAATCATCCATCGTCATACCTGTGTACTTCTGGTACATTTCAAGGTTCATTCCCTGCTGATAAAGACGCATTTCAAAATCTCTTAAAAGGCTTTCTGTTCTGCTTTCAATCATACCTTCAGGAATATCAGCTTTCATTTCAGCAACAAGCTTTTCTACAGCTTCATTTTCCATTTCTGATTTTGCTCTGGCTTCAGCCTGAGCCTTTTTCTTTGCTTTAATATCAGCTTTTAATTCTTTAAGAGTTTCAAATTCACTTGCATCTTTTGCGAATTCGTCATCAAGTTCAGGAAGTTCTTTATAAGAAATCTTATTTACTTTTACTTTAAATATGGCATCTTTACCTTTTAATTCTTCAGCATGGTATTCTTCAGGGAATTTTACGCTCACTTCAACATCGTCACCTGTATTTGAACCAATCAACTGTTCTTCAAATCCAGGAATAAAGCTGCCTGAACCAATAACAAGGTCATAGTTTTCGCCTTTACCGCCTTCAAATGCCACACCATCAACAAAGCCTTCAAAATTGATGTTAGCTGTGTCACCGTCTTTAACTGCTCTGTCATCAACAGTAACCATTCTTGAGTTTCTTTCTCTCATTCTTTCAAGCTCTTCTTTAACATCTTTTTCAGCTACATCGTATTTCTTTTCTTCTACAGCAAGACCTTTGTATTTTTTAAGTTCAACATCAGGAACAACATCAACCTTAATATTAAGAAGAAGTTCTTTATCTGAACCGATTTCTTTAACATCAACATCAGGTCTGTCAACAGGTTCAATTGCGAGTTCTTTAATAGCTGCTTCATATTCTTCAGGGAAAATGATATTTATAGCATCATCATAGAAAATTGCTTCTGAATAGATTTTTTCAATGTACTTTCTTGGAGCTTTACCCTTTCTGAAACCTGGAATGTTGAAATTCTTTACATTTTTTATGTAAGATTTCTGCATACCTTCTTCAAATTTTTCTTTAGATACAGTGAGGTCAAATTCTACTGTATATCCTTCTTTTTTAATAAATTTTGCACTCATATTTTTTCTCCTCCGTAGGTTTTATATTAATTTAATCGGACAAAACTGCAGATAATCACATGAAACAAGCTGATATTTTACATTATCAATCTCTTCACACACAGAAAACCTATGTGCATAGGAATGTAAATGTCCGTATATACAGTATAAAGGTTTAAATTCTTTAATTAGTTCTTTAATTTCTTTATACAGTTGTCTTTCTTTGTTAAACGGTGAATAATGAAGCATCAGGATAATATTTTTACCTGTTTTTCTTCCCGCCTCAAGTGTTAACTTAAGTCGCTCTGTTTCACGGTTTATAATTTTTTCACTGTCATTGAAGTCAAAGCCCTTTGTTGCACAAACAACATAGTCTTCATATTCAAAACAGCTGTTATGAATAAAATTAACAGAATTAAATCCGTTGTCTTTTTTGAAATTATTCAATTTATTGAGAGTTTCCCACCAGTAATCATGGTTGCCTTTGGAAATTACTTTAATTCCATTAAGGTCATCAATATACTTCATATCTAGGGATAAATCACTTAAATATGTTGCCCATGAAATATCTCCAGGTATTAAAACCAAATCACTGTCGCCTACTACTTTATTCCAGTTAAATTTCATTTTCTCTTCATATTCATTCCAAATATCCCCAAATTTATTCATTGGTTTTTCGGTTTCATATGAGAGATGCAGATCTGATATAGCATATATAGACATTATTTATCCTTTAAAACCTTAAGAATGCTTTTACAACATCTAAAAGTTCATCTTTATTACAAACTACATCGTAAATAGGCTCTTTTGTTTTTAACTCTGCTAAAGATTTAGGAATCTGTTCATTGGAAACTCGTGCAAGTTCCTCTAAAATTTCAAATTCGTCTGTGTTGCTTCCGTAATTGTCGTCACCGTCAATTGCCTGAATAACAGATCTGCTGAATTTGAACGGACTTGCTGTTGATGCAATAACTGTTTTTGTTTCATCACCAGTTGACTCAAGATATTTACCAAAAACATTTTGTGCTACTGCTGTATGGGTATCAAGCACATATCCGTACTTATCATAAACTTCTTTAATAGTTTCCTTTGTTTCAGTATCTGTTGCATATCCGCCCCAGAAAACACTGTCAATCACAGCTTTGATTTCATCAGAAACTTTGTAAGAACCAATTTCTTTGAGTTTATTCATATACTCATTAACAAGTTCGCTGTTTTCGTCGGATGCATGATATAAAAATCTTTCGAGATTACTTGAAATAAGAATATCCATTGATGGAGAAATTGTAAGATTAAAATCTCTTACTTTATTATATTCGCCAGTTTTGATAAAATCAGTAAGAACATTATTGCAGTTTGATGCACAAATTAGTTTATTAACAGGTAGTCCCATCATCTTTGCATAATACGCAGCAAGGATATTGCCAAAATTACCTGTAGGCACAACAAAGTTAATCTTTTCACCCAGTGCAATCTCTCCTGCTTTAAGCATATCTGCATAAGCCGAAAAATAATATACTATCTGTGGAACAAGTCTTCCCCAGTTAATTGAGTTGGCTGAAGAAAGCATAAAATTCATTTCATCTGCAACCTTCTCAAATTCTTTATCTGTAAATATTGCTTTAACGCCATTTTGTGCATCGTCAAAATTACCATTAACCGCAGTAACATTAACATTGTTGCCCTGCTGAGTTACCATCTGAAGTTTCTGTATTTCGCTTACACCATCATTCGGATAGAAGACATTTATTCTTGTTCCTTCAACATTAGCAAAGCCCTCAAGTGCTGCTTTTCCTGTATCGCCTGAAGTTGCAACTAAAATTACAACCTCTTTGTTTACATTGTTTTTAACAAGTGATGTTACTAAGAAGTGGGGTAAAATCTGCAATGCCACATCTTTAAATGCACATGTAGGTCCGTGCCACAATTCAAGAATGTAATTGCCTTTATCAAGCTTGTACACAGGTGTTATAGAATCTGTGCCAAACTTTTCTTTTGTATATGCACTGTTAACACAATGTGCAATTTCTTCTTCGGTGAAGTCTGTAAGAAATTTAGAAAGAATTACTTTTGCTCTTTCTCTGTAAGACATACTGGCATAACTTTCAATTTCTGAAATGTCTATACATGGAACAGAATCAGGGACAAACAAACCTCCATCGGATGCAAGTCCTTTAATGATAGCCTGACCTGATGAAAAAGCTATGACTTTATTTCTTGTGCTATTGTATTTCATCATCACTACTCCTATGTTCATTATCCTATATACTATATTACAAATTTTGAAAAAAATCAAGTCTTTTAAGTAAAAAATAGTATATTTTATTCCATTGGAATACGAAAATCTATTTTAAAAGGTTCATTATAAAAATATGCCAGTGCAAATGGTTCATTTCCATTCTGTACAACCAGTGCTTTAGTTACTTTCTCTTTTTCTATTATGCCAGATATAAGCTCGTTAATTTTAGTACCATATATTTCTTCTATATAACAAATGTTTTTTTCTAGTCTGTACATAGCTATTGTATCATCATTTTTTACAGTTTTATATTCATATTCAGCCATATAATACTCCCTTACATATTCAGGAAAAAGAAAGTCATTATATTTTGTCCTTAAATTAAAATATTCTCCAGAAGCACACTCTACCGCTCTGCCATAAGCATTATTATGGTTATATTCTGCAATATCAGCTTTTATTGTGTTGTTAAATCCGATTTTTCTGTAATAATCATATAATTTTTCATTAGCAGGTTTTAATAATAAAACATCCACAACATCACACAAGTTTATGATATTCTTCAAAAGTTCTTCAGCATAACCTTTTTTTCTATGAGCTGGTTTTGTTGCTACAGCATAGATATATCTTCCCTGCTTGTTTCCGACATTAAAAGGAATAGCAGATGCAACAGAAACAATCTCGTCATTAGTCTCAATTAAAAAAGTATTTTCAAAAGGCTGTATCATATTTAACATTTTAGTGCAATCATTTTCATTAAGATTGAACGAAACCATCAATATATCTTTTATCTGCTTTAAATCTTCAGTTATTGATTTTCTGAACATAATAACACCTCATTTGTATTGTACCACGCTTTAGTTAAAATTCAAGCAAATATTTTTCTTAAAATAACAACTGTCAAATAATATATACCTACAGAACAAATTATAACAAAATAAAACAATAAATTTATATATGTACTTATGTATGCAGTTATTGTGGCAGCAAGAAGTGGTATAAGTATCATTTTATATATACTTACAGAAAATTTCACTTTCTTTTTTAAAGCCATGATACTAAGGGAAATATTTATAGTTTCACTTATATACAGAATTAATATGTACCCTACTGCACCGGTTTTGGGAATAATTATGGTGATTAAGGCAATACAAATCAAAGTATCAAGTATATTTATCCGTACCACATTATTCTGACAATCAATTCCCTTAAGTATTGAATCTGTTAATGTATCGGCATACATAACAATCACAAGAGGTGCCATTAACATAATATATATTCCCACATCTACGCTGTTATACAGTTCTTTTCCCAATTTAATTCCAAACAAAGTAAATACCATAGCACAGCAGACTGAAAACTCTGTTATTACCGTATAAATTTTATTTATTATATTCCTAATTGTCTCATACTGTTTTTTAGCGTAACATCTTGATATTTCAGGTATTACCAAGGTTGATACTGAGCCAGAAACAGCGGTTGGAAACATAATAACAGGTACAGCCATACCGCTTATTTCTCCGTATGAACTTAGTGCCTCTGATGATGATACACCTGACTTCTCAGTATTTTTAGGTATTATTATCTGCTTGATACTTGAAAGTGCTGATTTAATATAACTGCTCAATGCTACAGGTACAGTTATTTTCATTATTCTTGAAGTAATATCATTGCTTGACTTTTGATTTCTGAAACCATATGCACTTTTTATATATAATACCAGTGCTATTACCATAGAAACAAATTCACCTATAATATTTCCGAAAACTATATAAGTGCAACAACTTTCGATAGTTAACGGCACAAAATATTCAATCAGAATTACTGTTATTAATATTTTAATTGCTTCCTCAATTATTTGTATAAACGAACTTATTGAAACTTTTCTCACTGCCGTAAAGTAACCATTAAAAACAGATGAAACAGATATACAAGGAAAACATAAAGCCAGAAGCTTTACAAAATCTATGCTGAGTCTTTTTTCAAAAATTTTAACAGAAATAAAACCTGAAAATAAATATATCACAAGAAATGATACAAAAGATAGCAACAAAGCAAAAACAACACATCTGAATACGGCAATCTTTATTCCTTTATCATAATTAAGAGATGCCTCTTCCGAAACAATTCTTGTTGTGGCAAGAGATAGCCCTGAAGTTGCAACTGTAACCGCGAAACCGTATATTGTCATTACAAGAGAAAAAATCCCCATACCTTCGGCAGTAAGCTTATCTGCCAGATAAACATTATATCTGACCATTATCATTCTTAAAACAATTGAAGTAACTGACATAAGTACACTATTAAAAACAAATATCTTTTTCATATTTAACAATATGAAATTTTAACACTATTGAGAACAAAAATAAAATTTAAAAATTTTTCAAAAAAGGTGTTGACAATTCAAAAATTATTTGCTATAATCTTACTTGCGTTTTGGAGAGATGTCCGAGTGGTTTAAGGAGCTAGTCTTGAAAACTAGTGACACGAAAGTGCCCAGAGTTCGAATCTCTGTCTCTCCGCCATACAACGGTACAACTAAATAGTTGTACCGTTAATATTTATTTGGAGAAGTACCCAAGTCGGCCGAAGGGGGCGGTTTGCTAAACCGTTAGGTCGGGAACTCCCGGCGCAAGGGTTCGAATCCCTTCTTCTCCGCCATAGTAGCGTGATGATATTACTGTCAGTAGTGTCATCACGCTTTTTCATGCGGTTTTTCAGGGTTCAAGTGGTGTTCCTCTAAAACAGTATTTTCGTTACTGTCGAAGGTTTTTCGTAAGGAGATGAACCCCAGCCCTTAATTCAAAATCAGTTCCAAAGCACAGAGTAAAAAAATGCT
>CAZMRY010000037.1:0-13411 GCA_964568815.1 uncultured Eubacteriales bacterium
TAATCGGAAGTCTTTTTTTGTTTGATAATTAATATTGTAATACCTGCAATAAATGATAACAACGCAATGATTTGAGAAATCCTGAAAACACCAAGATATAAACTGTCAGTTCTTAATCCTTCAATAAAAAATCTGCCCAGTCCATAAAAGGTGACGTATGATAAAAATGTTTGTCCATCATATTTTTTATGTTTATTAATAATCAGTAGCAACACAAATACTAAAAGATTCCAAATACTTTCATACAGGAATGTTGGATGGACTTCTATAAGCCTACCCATTTCATAAATCGACATACGGAAAAGTGAGTCGGTTTCAGCCCCGTACGCTTCTACATTGAAGAAGTTACCCCATCTGCCTATTGCTTGTCCTAATATAACAGAGGGTACACATAAATCAAAAATTTTAAGCCAGTAAAGTTTTTTAACTTTACAGTATATAAAACAAGAAATTATGGCACCTATTACTGCACCGTATATTGCTATACCGCCATCTCTTATTGCGAATATTTTTTCAGGATGGATTAAGTAGTAATCCATAGAAAAAACAACATAGTAAAGTCTTGCAAAAATAATTGAAACAGGTGCGCATATTAGAACAATGTTTGTGATATGGTCAGGATCAATCCCCCTTTTCTTTGCATTAAAATAGGCTAGTATATAACCAACAATAATTGCTGTGCCTATTATAATTCCATACCAGTATATATCGATGTTTCCAATTGAAAATGCAACATTTGATATATTAAATTCCAAACCTAATCCCGGAAAACCTATATATTTTTTCATATGATTACTCCTTTGGCAGAATGACTGAAAGTACACATAAATCCTCTGTCATAGTTTTAATATGATTATTAATGTCTTCCACAGTGATTTCATCTATAATTTTGTCAAATTTGTAGTTGTTAAAGTTGTTAAAAATACCTTCCAGATTTGCACTTGCAACACTTTCTGGATTATTAAATGAACGGATATGACTACTCTTATTTAGAATTTTCTGTCTGTTTAAATCTGTTTCACTGATATTATTAATGTTTTTTCTGATTTCTTTTATTATTTCTTCTTTTACTTTTTCAGGAGTTGTACTTTCTCCTGAGATAATGCTATGAGAAAATTCATTTTCACATACATATTCAGTATCAAAACTATCATTGATTATGCCTGAATTATATAAATCATTATAGAATTTACTACTTTTGCCAAAAAGCAAATCGAGGGAGATTTTTCCTATAACGATTTTTTTGATCATTTCATCTCCTGATAAACCTGTTTGGTTATCTTTGAATCCAATATTAAATAATGGAATATTTACATCAAGATTCTGATAGATTTCTTTTTTATATACTGATTTATCTTCTGTATCTGTTATTAAGCTTGTATTTGCTGCAGGCTTAATTCTATCAAGTTTACTTGCGATATATTCATATGTTTTGTCAGGGTCAATATCTCCGCAAATGGAAATGCAGAGTGTTCCCGCGTTGTAAAATTTATTATAACAGTCATATAAAAGTTCAGGTGTAATATAACTTATTGTTTCGACTGTTCCTGCTATATCAATTCTTACAGGACAAGTATGGTACATTGCCTGTAACATATTGAAAAATACACGCCAACCCGGATTGTCAAGATACATATTGATTTCCTGACCTATTATGCCCTGTTCCTTATCAACATTCTCTTTGGTAAAGTAAGGTGTCTGCATTAATTCAAGTAAAATATCAGCATTTTCATAAAATTTGTCGGTGCAGGTGAAATAATATACTGTGTGATTAAAAGAAGTATATGCGTTAGCATTACCGCCTGTTTGTGCATATTTTGTAAAAGCGTCACCTTCTTCAGATTCAAAGAGCTTGTGTTCGAGAAAATGTGCAATCCCGTCAGGAAGAAGGTGAATGTTACCTTCACTGTCAGTATATTTGTTTATAACAGAACCAAAATTTGTGCCAAACATCATACAAGTCTTTGTAAAGCCCTTTTTAGGACTGATTATAATTCTTAAACCACTATCAAGTGTATATATATAATTCGTTTCGTTGAGTTCTTTACATTCAATTATCTGCTTATTCATTTATTCATGTCCTTTCAGAAGATAAATTGTGTCTAAATTTAGAGTATTTGCCGCTGCTATAATTTCTTCTTTGTTAGTATCTTTAATTTTTTCGATCATTTGGTCTATATCCAAGAAATTATCAACAAGCCTTGATGATGCATAATAATTAAGAAGACTTGCGAGACTGTCTTTAGCACTCTTGTAACTATTTATTAATGCAAGCTTTGTATACTCCATTTCTTTTTCTGAGAAATTTCCGTTTTTCATTTCATTAAATTGCTTTTCTATTTCAGTTTTCGCCATTTCGTAGTTTCTTGTTTCAATACCGCTGTCAACGAGCAAAAAACCTTTGTATGAATTATATCTGCTTGAAGCATAGTATGCCAGAGAAAGTTTTTCACGAACATTTAAAAAGAGTTTTGAGTGAACAGAGCCGCCAAAAAGATTATCAAATAACAGCATTCCAAAGAACAGAGGATGATTTCTTGTTACATCTGTTTTGTAGCCCATAGCCAATTTGCTTTGTGTTACATCAGAAGGTTCAATAACAGTGCGAGTTGGAACATCTGATAGTGAAGAATAAATTTTATTATAGCCACTATTAAGCTTTATTTGTTCAAACAGTTTTTTGATATGCTTTAATATTTCCTCTTCGTTAACAGCGCCTGTAACCACTATGCTGGAGATTGAAGCTCTAAAGCTATCAGAATAATGCTTTAGTAAATCATCGGATGAGATAGAAGTTAAATCGTCAGTTTCTCCGTAAGCATATAAGCTGTATGGGGTATTTGCATACATTTCCTCTATAACTCTTTTCCGAGCATAGTCACGCTTATCATTTTTTATGCCATCAATAAACAACTTCATATTTTCTTTTTCTCTTTCTGTATATGAAGTGTTGAATTTTCCTTCAGGAAGGTAAGGGTTATAAAGTATATCATAGATAAGTGTAATTAATTTTTTGAAAGGCGCATCTTTTTTTGCATAAATATCGCTAACGGTGATGCCTGTTAATGATATAATCTGATTATCACCGTATTTGGAAACATTACATGATATTTTAGAACCATAAAGTTCGTCTAGATATCTGTTAAGTTCAAGCGTTTCGGGGTATTTGGCACACCCTCTTTTAAGAATGTAGGGGAGAAGTGCATTGATAGTAACTGTAGATTTGTCAAGCTTTGTAATAAAGTTTACCGATATTGCTGCAGTTTTGAATTTGTTGTCATTGATAATTTGGACATTAAGCCCATTATCCAGTTTAAAATTTTTCATTATTTCATCCTTTCTGATTGTCAGATTTGAGTAAAAGTGTTATAATCACATTCGAGGTGATTAATTATGCCAGAAGTAGGAAAAAGATTGTTAAGCATCAGAACTATGCGTGGTATAGAGAGAAATGATGCTGCACAAAAATTAGGAGTGTCGGAAGAAGAACTGAGAGAAATTGAGCTGTTTAAAGCCGATTATGATATTGGGTTACTCCTTAAGTGTTGCGATTTGTATAAAACATCAGTTGCTGCACTTCTTGATGAAAATGAGAAAACATACCCTCTTAAAACTCCAAAAGAAGATTATAACAAATTTGAAGATAAAATTATATGCACAGATGTGTTACTTAACACATTGAAGAAAAATATCAGTTATATTAAGAAACCTGCCAGATGCACAGGTCCAAGTAAAAACTATTGTGCATGGAGAATACTCTCATCGGAATATTGTTTAAGCGGTTATGTTGTCTTCGAGATTGTAAATGAGCTCAGAGAAGGGGATATAATTCTCGCTGTTGTAAAACAAAAGCCTGTTTACGGTTTTTTCAGAGTAATAGAAGGTGATAAGTATATCAATCCTGTCAATTCTCCGAAAAATAAGTTCAGGTTAAGTGCAAAAGGTGTAAAAATTGCAGGTCGTGTTAAGCATCTTGACATAAATGTTTGCTAATTTTGTAAACATCACCTGCACCTATTGTTATAACAAGGTCATTTGATGACATATTTTCTTTTAGATAGCTCTCTATTTCATTGAAATCAGCAATATATTTTACATTGACACCTGATAATTTTAATGCATCCGCAAGTTGCATTGAATTAACCATTCCGGTGTCTTTTTCTCTTGCTGCATAGATATCTGTAAGTATTAATTCATCAGCATCGGAAAAAGCTGTTAAAAATTCATTAAATAGAGCTTTTGTGCGAGTGTAAGTGTGTGGTTGGAAAATGGCAATTATATTTTTAGAATCGTATTTTTTACAAGCTGATAGTGTTGTTTTAATTTCCGTTGGATGATGTGCGTAATCATCAAAAATTTCAGCACCGTTACAATTTCCTATATATTCAAATCGTCTGCCTGTTCCTTTAAATTCTTTTAATCCTTTTTGTATTTCATTTATAGTGCACTTATGATGTAAAGCCAGCGAGGCTGCCCCAAGACTGTTAAGCACATTATGTTCACCGGGAACACTTAAATCAATATGACATATAGGTTTGTTACCTTCATAAAAATCATAGCTTCCGTATCCTCGATTATTGTATGAGATATTTTTAGCAATGTAATCACAGTTTTCATCTGTGCCAAAATATTTAACATTTTCTATGTCTTTTAGTGTGTCTCTGACATTTTTATCCATTCCGTTTGCAATTATCACACCAGATGAAGGAATGAGATTTGCAAATTTTAAAAACGAAGATTTGATATGTTCAAGGTCTTTAAAATAATCAAGATGGTCTTCTTCAATGTTGTTGATAATTGCTGTTTCAGGATAAAACTTAAGAAAACTTTCTACATATTCACAGGATTCTGTAACTAGCATATTATCGCTGCCGATTTTGTAATTACTGCCAAGCTCTTTAACTTCACCGCCAACAAGTATTGTTGGGTCAATATCAGAATTAAGCATTATAAGTGAAAGCATAGCAGTTGTGGTAGTTTTTCCATGTGTACCACTTATACAACAGTTATGCTTGTATATTTTCATAAGCTCTCCAAGGAAAACTGAACGCTCTAAAACAGGCGCACCTGAATTTAATGCAGCAACGTATTCTTCATTATCTTTTGCTATAGCAGCAGTATATACAACAAGGTCAGGATTGTTTATGTTCTCTGCTGATTGATTTAAGTAAACAGTTATACCGCTATTTACTAATTTATCAGTTAAGTCCGTTCTTTTTATGTCAGAGCCTGAAACAATATAACCATTGTTATTTGCAATTTCTGCAAGAGAAGACATACTTACTCCGCCAATACCTATAAAATGAATCTTGCTGTTTTTAGCTAAATTTAATATTTCCATTCTTTTCCTCCGAATAAAATGTGTTATTATAATAATAACAGAGATGAATTAAAAATTCAATATTTAAATAGAAAAAAATACTCTTTTTATTTCAAAAATCTATTGATTTTTTGGGCTTTTAGGTATATAATATCTCTATTATATATATTTATACAAATTTTGACAAAAAGGAGTTCAAATATGACTAACATTGCCATACTCGGTTTTGGTGTTGTGGGTTCCGGTGTACTTGAAATTATTAATAAGAATTCCGTAATTATAAGTACATCAACTGGTCATGATGTAAAAGTTAAGAGAATACTTGATATCAGAGATTTTTCTGACCATAAACACGCCGGGTTGTTCACTAAAAATTTTGATGATATATTATCTGATGATGATATTTCAGTTGTAGCAGAGGTAATAGGCGGAGTTGGTGCTGCTTATGAATTTTCAAAAAAGTGTTTGTCTGCCGGCAAGAGTGTTGTTACCTCAAATAAAGAACTTGTGGCTACTCACGGAACTGAACTTATTTCACTTGCTAGAGCTAATAATGTACATTATATGTTTGAGGCGAGTGTTGGTGGAGGAATTCCTCTTTTAAGACAGATTAATGATATAGCCTGCTACACTAAAATTGATAAAGTTATGGGCATCTTAAATGGTACTACAAATTATATTTTAACTAAGATGTTTACTGATGGAGAGTCATTTGAAATTGCTCTTAAAGGTGCTCAGGATAATGGCTACGCAGAAAGAGACCCAAGTGCTGACATCGAAGGTCACGATGCAGCAAGAAAAATTGCTATTATTATGTCTCTTATTACTGGAAAAGCTTATAATCCTGAATATGTTCACACAGAAGGTATTACAAAAATAACATCCGAGGATGTAAGATATGCAGAAAGCCTTGGATGCTCTATCAAACTTGTTGGTTATGGAATTAATGAAGATAGCAATACATATGCAAGAGTTTCTCCGTTAATGATAAATAAAAATTATCCCCTTGCAAGGATAGACGATGTATTTAATGGAGTTATGATTCATGATGAAATGACAGATGATGTTTTATTTTACGGCAGAGGTGCAGGAATGCTTCCAACTGCAACAGCAGTTGTGGCAGATATTCTTGACATTGTTAAAAATGTTGACAAACCTCAGAAATTCATCTGGAATGATGAGGTTAACAAAAATATAATTCCATTTTCAAATAGTACCAGTGCATTTTTTGTGCGTGCGAAATGCAGTGCAGATAATGTAACAGAAGTTTTTGGAAAAGTTGAATTTGCTGATAAAATAATTGAAAATGAGTGTGCTTTTATAACTGAAGTTTTGAGTGAAGCTGCATTTGCAGACCTTCTTAAAACGGCAGAACAAAAAGGAATTAAAATTATATCATATATTAGAAAGTATATTTGACATTGGAGGTATATATATGGGTTTAATAGTTCAAAAATTTGGCGGTAGTTCAGTTGCTAACGCTGAAAAGGTTTTCAATGTAGCCTCAAGAGTAATTGATGCATACAATGAAGGAAACAAAGTTATTGTTGTTGTTTCAGCTCAGGGTGATACAACAGATGATCTCATTGAAAAAGCAAAAGAAATCAATCCTACACCATCTAAGAGAGAAATGGATATGCTCCTTTCAACAGGTGAACAGATATCAATATCACTTTTAGCTATGGCTATCGAAAAGCTTGGCTATCCAGTTGTGTCGCTCACAGGCTGGCAGATAGGCATGAAGACGGACAGTAGTTATGGTCAGGCAAGAATTAAAAAAATTGATGCTGAAAGACTTGAAATGGAGCTTGATAAAAACAATATTATAGTTGTTGCAGGTTTTCAGGGAATTAACAAATATGATGATATAACAACACTTGGCAGAGGTGGTTCAGATACTACAGCGGTTGCAATTGCGGCAGCATTGCATGCTGATAAATGTGAAATTTACACTGATGTTGATGGTGTATATTCTACAGATCCACGAATTGTTCCTGATGCTGTAAAGCTTGAAGAAATAACATATGACGAAATGCTGGAACTTGCATCTCTCGGTGCTAACGTTCTTCATAACAGATCAGTTGAAATGGCAAAAAAATATCATGTTAAATTAGAAGTTAAGTCCAGTTTCCAAAAAGTTGATGGTACAATTGTAAAGGAGGAAGTTAAAATGGAAAAAATGTTAGTTAGAGGCGTAACAAGAGATAATAATGTTGCAAGAGTAGCAGTTGTTGGTGTTGAGGACCAGCCCGGTATTGCATTTAAAATATTTTCATTACTTGGTAAGAAAAAAATCAATATTGATATAATAATCCAGTCTATCGGCAGAGATGGCACAAAAGATATTTCATTTACAGTTGCTGAAGATGTACTTGATGATGCTATTGCTGTTCTTGAATCAAATAAGGATGAAATTAAATACAGAGAATTGCTCTCAAGAAAAGATGTTTCCAAGGTTTCAATCGTTGGTGCAGGTATGGTTAATAATCCTGGTATTGCATCAAAAATGTTTGAAGCACTCTATGAAGCTTCTATCAATATCCATATGATTTCTGCTTCAGAAATTAAAATTTCTGTTCTTGTTGATCAGGATGTATCAGAAAAAGCAGTTAAATACATTCACGATAAGTTTGATTTTAAAGCATAATTTATGAATATTAATAAAACCCTGAGTAATACAGCAAATGTTTTGAAAACATTTGCTGTAAGATTTTTTGATTTATATTTTTTCATATATGCAATTTTAGTGGCTTCGCTGATAATACTCAACAAACATTATATTATGACCACTTTATTACTTTCTTTTTTTTGCTGTTTGCGTTGCTATCTGAAATACAAATTAAACATAAATCGTTTTATGAAAAACATAGGTCTTAAATACTTTATCTGTCTTACTGTGTTACTTACTACATACTGCATATTATGTTTTTTGAGCAATAGTAGTTTTACTGACATTTATGTGTTTTCACTTTGTATTTTAGTACTGATAAGTTTTTGCGATACAGCAATAATGCTTATGTCTTGTCTATCACAAACAGCTGATAAATTTCAAATTAAGGACACAGTTTATATTGTTAAAGAAGACGATATTTCTGTTAAACTTTCTGAGCTCTGCCTGATTGATAAGAAATGGTGTGTTGATGACTATGAAAAAGGCACTCTTGCTGATATGCTGCATGAATTTATGAGTATTACTAATGAAGAACAGCTTGGACATGTAGTTGTTCGCAGTTTGACGCAAAAAGATGAAAATGGTACGGAAAAACTATGTATTAAAGCAAGAAATGGCTATCATATTATCGTCAGAGGAAAATATGAACATATTATTTCTATGTGTTCAGACATAATGACAGGGGACAAGCTTTTAGATTTAGACGATACAACAAAAGAAAATATTAAAGAACAAATATGCGGTGCTGAATCTGAGCATGCAGAAGTTGTTTGTTGTGCTTTTAAAGAGGTTAATGATATTTCAGAGGAACATACATCAGACTTTATATTTACAGGATATGGAATATATGATTTTGATAATTCTTTAAACCAAAATAAATTGGTAATCACAGAAGTGAGTAAATATGATGCTTTAGTTAAATGTTTTGGGGAAAATGTTATTATTTCACAAGGCAATATTATTGATACTATTAAAGACTTGCATAATGAAAATAAATATGTATGTGGTTATTATGATGAATGTGACAGTTTAAATTCACCTGAAATTAAGAAAATAGTTTTAAGACCTGCTGACAATTATGTAATGATGTTTAATAATATTTTCTTTGTATTAATTGCAATATTACTGATTGCATCTAATATTTTTATGTCTTTATCAGATACAGTTGTATTTAATAGTTTTGAAGTTTTATGTGCGGGGTTGCATTCATTTATTTTCTCTACTGCTTTATGTTTGTGTGGAGAATATGATAACAGAATAAATAAATATATTATGTGTTTATCAGGCACAATTACTGTTTTGTGTTCATATTTCATAGGTCGTTATATGATGAGTAATCAGGAATATTATAACGATTTGTTTTATTCAGTAACAGCAGGTGCTATGACCACAGTTACATTAATAACCAATATGCTTTTATATACTTTGTTTTCAATAAGATATAAGAACAATAAAAGCGTTATTACAGCAACACTAATTTTTATCGCTACAATAATTTACTTCTTTATACCAATCACATCAAAAGTGTTGGAGGGCTATAGTATAAGCGGTATTTACATTGTAAGTGCAATTCTGACTGCGATAATTTCAGTTGTAATACTACCTATAAAATTTTATAAAAGGAATAAGACGGATGGAAAATAAATTTCAGATTGAAGGCAGAAATCCTGTAATAGAAGCATTAACCTCTGATAAGACTATAGAAAAAATCTATATTCAGAAAGGTAATGTTCAAGGTTCTGCACAAAAAGTAATAAATTTAGCAAAAAAGAAAAAAATTCAGATATCAGAAGTAGATAAAAATAAACTGAATGCTATGGCTGAAACAGAATCACATCAGGGTGTTATTGCTTTAATTTCACCTATTAATTATGTATCTGTTGATGATATATTAAATCGAGCGGCAGAAAAAGGAGAACAACCTTTCATAATAATTTTAGATGAAATTGAAGACCCGCATAATCTTGGTTCCGTCATAAGGTCTGCTAATGCATTCGGTGCACATGGAGTAATTATTCCAAAACACAGAAGTGCTTCTGTTACTGCTACTGTTGTAAAAACTTCTGCAGGTGCGTGTTTTCATACACCTGTTGCCAAAGTTACAAACTTGGTTAATACTATGAAAGAATTAAAAAAACGAGGTGTATGGATAACAGGCGCTGATATGGGCGGAGAAAAAAATATTTATAATGCTGACTTCAGCGGACCTATCGCAATAGTTATAGGCAATGAGGGCTGTGGTATGAGCAGACTTGTAAGAGAAGAATGTGATTTTATTGTTAATATACCAATGGTAGGAGAGATAGAATCCCTTAATGCATCTGTAAGTGCAAGTATATTTATGTATAAAGTATCAGAAATCAGAGGAAAAGGAGAAAAATTATGAAAGCAGTATTAACAGTTATTGGAGTTGACCAGGTTGGAATTATAGCTAAGATTACATCGGTTTTAGCTGAAAATAATGTAAATATTCTAGATATAACACAGACTATTATGCAGGATTTGTTTACAATGATTATGCTTGTCGACATGAACAATTGTTCTAAAAAGGTTTCTGAACTTTCTGATATATTTAAATCGTTAAGTAGTGAAATCGGTGTTGATATCAGTATAACTCAGGAAAATATTTATAAATCTATGCACAGAATTTAAGGTGAAATTATGGTTAATACATACGAAATATTAGAAACTATCAAAATGATAAGGCAGGAAAATCTTGATATCAGAACAATAACTATGGGAATTTCCTTGCTAGACTGTTCATCAGAAACCTCTGACAAAACTTGTGAAAATATTTATAATAAAATAATGAGCAAAGCTAAAAATCTTGTAAATGTCGGTAAAGAAATTGAAAAAGAATTTGGTATTCCTATTATTAATAAGAGAATATCAGTTACCCCGATTTCTTTACTTACACCTGGTGAATGTATAGATGACTATGTAAAATACGCTGAAACTTTAGATAAAGCAGCAATGGAACTTGGAATAGATTTTATTGGTGGATACTCTGCATTAGTGCAAAAAGGATGTACAAGAAGGGAAGAAATCTTCATAAATTCAATTCCTGTTGCACTAAGTAAAACAAATAAAGTTTGCTCAAGTGTTAATATTGGCAGCACAAAAAGCGGAATAAATATGGATGCTGTATATAAAATGGGACAAATTATAAGAGAAACAGCAGAAATTACTAAAGATAATAATTGCATGGGTTGTGCAAAACTCGTCGTATTTTGCAACGCAGTTGAAGATAATCCTTTTATGGCTGGTGCTTTTCACGGTGTATCTGAGCCTGAATGTGTCATTAATGTTGGTGTTAGTGGTCCAGGCGTTGTTAAATGTGAACTCGAAAAGCATAAAGATGCTGATTTTATGCAAGTAGCTGAAATTATCAAGAGGACAGCATTCAAAATCACAAGAGTTGGACAGTTGGTTGCACAGGAAGCAGCAAAGAGACTTGGTGTTACTTTTGGTATTGTTGACTTATCATTAGCTCCTACACCTGCAATTGGTGACAGTGTTGCTCACATTCTTGAAGAAATGGGACTCGAACACTGCGGAGCTCACGGAACAACTGCGGCTCTTGCACTGCTGAACGATGCTGTTAAAAAAGGTGGAGTAATGGCATCTTCATCTGTTGGTGGTCTTTCAGGTGCTTTTATTCCTGTAAGTGAGGATGCTGGTATGATAGAAGCCGCTAAACTTGGTGTTCTTTCGCTTGAAAAACTCGAAGCTATGACTTGTGTTTGTTCCGTTGGACTGGATATGATTGCAATCCCGGGAGATACTCCCGCAGAAACTATAGCTGGAATCATTGCAGATGAAGCAGCAATCGGTATGATTAATCAGAAAACAACGGCTGTAAGATTAATTCCTGCTATTGGTAAAAATGAAAATGATATGGTAGAATTCGGCGGATTGCTTGGAACTTCACCAATAGTTAAGGTAAGTAAGCTTGACAGTAGTATTTTTGCTAAGCGTGGAGGAAGAATACCTGCTCCGATACATAGTCTCAAAAACTAACAGATTTTGCAAAATTAAGGAGATGTAAAAATGGAACTGGCAGTTACAGTAGCTATACAGGTTTTGATTATATTTTTATTAATAAGTGTTGGTTATATTTTAACTAAAGCAAAAAAACTTAATGATGCAGGTGTTAAACAGTTAACTGATATTTTACTTATTACTGTTACTCCTTGCGTTATAATTCAGTCGTATCAGAAAGAATTTGATATAAAATATCTTACTGGGCTTTTTAGCTCATTGATTGCTTCAATATTAATTCATTTGGTTGCAGTTATATTAGCAACTATTATGTTTAGAAAGAATGATGATTTAAAATACAGAGTAAGCAGATTTGCTGCTGTTTGCTCTAATTGTGGCTTTATGGCAATTCCTCTTCTTTCTGCTGCATTAGGTAGTGATGGCGTTTTTTATGGCTCTGCGTATCTTGTTATATTTACGCTATTTTACTGGACTTATGGTGTTTACATTTGTACAGAGGATATAAGCAAATGTTTTTCAGTGAAGGCAATTTTGTTAAATCCGGGTGTTATTGGCGTTGCTGTAGGTTTGGTTCTGTTTTTTGCTAAAATTAAGCTTCCATATGTATTGGCACAAAGTGTTTCTTTTATGGCAAGTCTTAATACACCACTTGCAATGCTAATTCTTGGATCATTTCTTGTAAAAGTAGATATTAAGCAAGCAATTAAAAATATTCAGTTGTATCTTGTTTGCTTTTTAAGGTTGATATTAATTCCGTTAATAGGAATAATTATAGTGTATGTATTAAAAATTGATGCTGAAGTCGCAAAAACAGTTTTAATTTGCACAGCTTGTCCTGTTGCAACAGTTACATCACTTTTTGCATCAAAATTTGATTTAGACAGTATATATGCTTCAGAAACTGTAGCAGTAAGCACAGTTATATCTATATTAACCATCCCTCTGATTATGATAATCAGTACATTTGTGATAAGGTGATAATTATGAAAGATAAAAAGAATGCGTTAGGAGTTTTAATTCTTTGTATTGCAACAATTGTTTGTATATCTTTTGGTTTCTATGCGAAAGATGTCATAAAAGCTCCTTCCACAACAAAAACAGTAGAAATTTCTGTAATAAATAATGAAGATTGCAAAGTGTTCAGCATTACTACGGATGGAACAACATTAAGAGATGCAGCTGAAGAAATTAACCTTGTTGAAGGTGAAGAAGGTCAGTATGGCTTATATGTAAAAACTGTTAATGGATATACAGCAAATGAACAAAAACAGGAATGGTGGTGTATTACTAAGGAAAATGAGCCTGTTTTTGAAGGAATAGATAATATCAAAATTTCAAACGGAGATAAATATGAAATAACATTAAAGGGGATGTAAATTAATTCCCATAAAAAAACGGCTGAACCTATAGCGGAATCA
>CAZMRY010000038.1:0-12885 GCA_964568815.1 uncultured Eubacteriales bacterium
TAAGCTCTCTTTTAAGACCTGCAACTTCAAGTTCGTATGTAGTTTTCATATAATCAATCCTTTCTTTACATAAAAATTTTATCATAGCAAAATTAAAAAGTCAATTGTAATGGACAAAAAGTAAAAAATGTATTATTATATAAAAGAGGTGATTAAATGGCAAAGGGCACTAATCAGAAACTAAAACTTTTATATATTGCAAAATATTTTATGGAAAACACCGATGAAGAGCATTTTGTAACAGTTCCTGAAATAATAAGCTATTTAAACAGCAACGATATAAGTGCGGAGAGAAAGGCGGTTTATGATGACATAGAATGTCTAAAGCTTTTCGGATTTGATATCTGCTGTGAAAAAACAAAAACTTTCAATTATTACCTCGCATCAAGAGAATTTGAAACACCTGAGCTTAAGCTTTTGGTTGATACTGTTCAGGCATCTAAGTTTATAACCGTAAAGAAAAGCTTAGCTCTTATAAAAAAGCTTGAAACATTAACAAGTAAAGCAGGTGCAGGACTTTTAAACCGTGAGGTTTATGTTGTAAACAGAGCCAAGACGGAAAATGAGCATATTTATTATAATGTAGATAAAATTCACGAGGCAATTTTAAAAAATAAGCAAATATGCTTTAAATACTACGAATGGGGAACAGACAAGAAAAAGCATTTCAGAAAAGACGGAAACTTCTATAAAGAAGCTCCTGTTGCCCTTACATTCAGCGATGAAAATTATTACCTCATAACATATAAAGAAAAATATAATTCCTATGTTCATTACAGGGTAGATAAAATGGAGCAGACCTGTATAGCAGACGAAGAAAGAATTCTTCCAAAAGAAAAATTTGACCTGCCTGCATATGCCAAAAAGACATTTTCTATGTACAGAGGGGAAGAAGAAAGCGTTACCATTGAATTTGATAATTCACTTGTAGGTGTAGTGATAGACAGATTTGGAAGCGGTGTAACGATAGTACCTTCAGAAAGTACTTTTAATGCACACCTGAGCGTTGCGGTAAGCCCGTACTTTTATTCCTGGCTTACGGGTTTTGGAAATAAAGCAAAAATCCTGTCACCTGAAAATGTGAAAAATGACTTTATTAAGCACCTTGATGAAATAAGGAATATATATTGATAAAAAGGAAAAAATATGAAAAAATTTTTAATTGGGTTATTAATTGTTGTATGTATCCTGACAGCAATTTATAAATTTACAGCACCGAAAGAGATTGTTATTACAGGAACGATTCCTTTCAGAACAGAGCAGGAGCTGATTTTGAAATCCGATTTGATAATTGAGGGGAATGTTGAAGAAATCGGTAATGGAAAATGGAGCAATCCTGATTTTAAAGAACAGGGAAAGAGAAATATTTTGCAAACCGATATAACTGTTAAAATAAACAGCGTTCTGTCAGGGGAATACAGCAGTGAAAAAGTAGTTGTAAGAATAGATAAAGGCTATGACCCTGCGAGCAATACAAAGGTTATATCAGACGGATACCCCGATTTTAAAGCCGGTGAGGAAATAGTACTGTTTTTGTCAAGAGACGACAGCGATGTTGCAACAGATGAAAACTATTTTGTGCTGACAGGCATGAAACAGGGGAAGTGGAACTTATCAGGGAATAAAATCACCTCTGCGGACTATGAATCCCAGGAAATATCACAAACCCTTGAAGAATTAAAAGAAAAAATAAAAGTAATGAAATAAACGGACAGTGAAATAACTTCGTTATTTCAAAGCTATTTTGCACCTTCCGTCAGGGAATAGGAAAAATGCTTCAGAATGGACAAACTGAACCCGAAGGGGTTACCCGAAGCTGTACGAGGGTACAGCGAGAGGTGAAGTTTGTTCATAGCAAAAAGGCATCAAATCAAAGAAAAACCTCAGTTTTGAGGTTTTTCTGCATTTTGTTATAAATTTTGCTGATTAACAGTCGCCATAATTTTGTATTTTACTGCCTTTTTGCGGTCTGGAGTATTTTAACATTCCCTGTTACTGTCCGTTTTATTACCCACATCCTGTGTTAAACTTAAACCAAGGTAAGAGAAACACAGGAAAGGATGATATAAATGAATTTAAAAGGTGCTATATTTGGAATGATAACATTACTTGCAACACAGATTGCTCCTAAGCTTGTTATATATGCAATTGTTTTGGGACTTGTTCTGTATTTTGTAAAGCTCATGATGTCTATTATCAATGAATGCTGATTTTTTGCCAATCCCCTTATAACTTCACCAAAGGGCAAAAAGTTAACAGATATGACCTGCAGAAAACTGCAGGTTATTTTTTTAAAAACTATTTACAGCAGATGAAATGTTTGCTATAATAAAGTGAATAAATTTGTGAAAGAGGTGAGATAATGGACGCGGGTAGTACCGGAAGTATAAAACCCAAGGGGCGAAGACAACAGAATAATTTTTGCGTTTATTATTTCACATTTGATAAACGCTGAATGTGTATCTTTGCTCCTTAGATAAGGAGGAGACAAAGGATGAACAACGAATTAATTTTAAAAGCACTGGAATATGTTGATAATAAGCAGTTCCAGCAGCTTAAACACCTTTTCAATGAAATGCAGGCGGCAGACATACAGGAGCTTTTTGAAGAACTTACAGAAACTCAGGTTATTGTGGTTTTCAGACTTCTTCCAAAAGAACTTGCGGCTGAGGTTTTCGTTGAAATGGACAGCGAACATCAGGAAATACTCATAAACAATTTTTCGGATAAAGAACTTAAAGGCGTGCTTGATGAGTTGTTTGCCGATGATACTGTAGACATTATTGAAGAAATGCCTGCAACTGTTGTTAAAAGAATACTTAACAACTCAAAAGCAGAAATGAGAAAAACAATAAACGAGCTTTTGAAGTATCCTAAAGACAGTGCAGGAAGCATTATGACAACCGAGTATGTAGCACTTCGTAAGAACATGACAGTAAGTGAGGCTTTCGAGCTTATCAGAAAGGTTGCAATAGACAAAGAAACCATTTACACCTGTTATGTAAGAGATACAGACAGAAAACTTATAGGTCTTGTTACTGCAAAGACGCTTATGATATCACCACTTGATGCAGTAATTGAAGACATAATGGAAAGCAGCATTATTTCTGCATCTACAATGGATGATAAAGAAGATGTTGCAAAAATGTTTGATAAATACGATTTCCTTGCATTGCCCGTTGTAGACAATGAAAACAGAATAGTTGGTATTGTAACAGTCGACGATGCTATCGATGTTATTCAGGAAGAACTTGAAGAAGACTTCGCAAAAATGAATGCTATCGTACCGGGTGAGAAGGAATATTTAAGAACAAGTGCTTTTGAGCTTTTTATCAAAAGAATACCCTGGCTTATGTTCCTTATGGTTTCTGCAACTTTTACAGGAATGATAATAGACTCTTTTGAGTCAGCTCTTTCAGGCTGTGCAATACTTGTTGCTTTTATACCTATGCTTATGGGTACAGGAGGTAATTCAGGAAGTCAGTCCTCGGTTACAGTTATAAGATGTCTTTCTATAGGTGAAGTTGAATTCAAAGACCTTTTAAAAGTTGTATGGAAAGAAATAAGAGTAGCACTTTTGTGCGGTGTAGCCCTTGCGGTAATCAATTTCATAAAAATTATGATTGTTGACAAAGCAATGATGGGGGACGAAATAACAATAACAGTTGCACTTGTTATATGTATAACTCTTTTTGTAACAGTAATTGCGGCAAAGCTTATAGGTTGTGTACTTCCTATGCTTGCAGATAAGATGGGCTTTGACCCTGCAGTTATGGCAAGCCCCTTTATAACAACACTTATCGATGCAGTATCTTTGATTGTGTACTTCAAAATAGCTCAGATGGTACTGGGAATAGGATAACAAATGGAATTTATATTCAGACTTTTCATAAAAGATAAAGATAATACTGAAAGCAGTAAAGTAAGAAACAATTACGGAAAATTCAGCGGAGTTGTTGGAATATGTCTTAACATATGTCTGTTTCTGCTCAAGCTTGGTGCAGGGGTTATAACAGCATCAATCAGCGTTATGGCAGATGCTTTCAACAACCTTTCGGATGCAGGAGCGTCAATAATAACATTAATAGGCTTTAAAATGTCAGAAAAGCCTGCTGATGAGGATCATCCTTTCGGGCACGGAAGAATAGAGTATATAAGCTCACTTTTCGTGTCCCTTGCAATACTTTTGATGGGATATGAACTTTTTAAAGCATCACTGGATAAAATTATAAATCCTCAGGCAGTTGGTTTTAATGTGACATCCTTTGCAATTTTACTTTCTGCGATAATAGTAAAGCTATGGATGTACTTCTTCAACAGAAAAATAGCAAAGAAGATATCATCAGCAGTTGTAATGGCAACAGCTAAAGACTCATTAAGCGACTGTATAGCAACAACAGGAGTTTTAGCAGGACTTTTAATATCACAGCTTTTCAGTATTAATATTGACGGATATATCGGTCTTGTAATTGCATTATTTGTGCTTTATACAGGCTATACAACCATAAAAGAATCAACCGAGCCTTTACTTGGAACACCGCCTGATGAGGAATTTGTCAAAAACATAGAAGAGACAATAACAAATCACGAAGAAGCCCTTGGAATACATGATTTAATCGTGCATAACTATGGCCCTTCAAAAAATATTATAAGTGTTCATGTTGAGGTGGACTCTCAGTCAGACCTTAATGTTATACACGATAAAATTGATTTGATGGAAAGAGAGCTTTCTGTTAAATATGACTGTATCGCAACCATTCATATGGACCCTGTTGCAGTTAACGATGAAAAAGTTAACCGACTTAAGTTGGTTGCAGAAAAAACAGTAAAGGAAATCAATGAAAAAATAACAATTCACGATTTCAGAATAGTATCAGGTCCAACTCATACAAACTTAATTTTTGATGCAGTTCTGCCATACGGCATGAATATGACAAACAGTCAGTTCAAAGAGCTTGCAAACAAAAAAATCAATGAATATGACAGCACGCTTTTTGCTGTTATAGATATAGACCAGGCATATATAAAATAAGAATTTAAGGAGATAAACAAATGAGTAACTTTTTTGAAGAGCTTCAGCAGTATGACAGCGAAGTTTACGGAGCTTGTAACAAGGAATTTGAAAGACAGCAGCACAACATTGAGCTTATTGCATCAGAAAACATCGTATCAAAGGCGGTGCTTCTTGCGGCAGGTACAGTGCTTACAAATAAATATGCAGAAGGCTATCCTGGAAAAAGATATTACGGCGGATGCGTTCATGTTGATGTTGTAGAAGATATTGCAAGAGAAAGAGCAAAGAAGCTTTTCGGAGCAGAGCACGCAAATGTTCAGCCACACAGCGGTGCAAGTGCAAACCTTGCAGTGTTCTTTGCACTTTGTCAGCCGGGTGATACCATTATGGGTATGAACTTAGCACACGGCGGTCACCTTTCACACGGTTCACCTGTAAACATTTCAGGTAAATATTTCAACATTGTACCATACGGTGTTGCAGACGGTGACGAAAAAATCGATTACGAAGAAATGAGAAGAATTGCCCTTGAATGTAAACCAAAAATGATTGTATCAGGCGCAAGCGCATATTCAAGAACAATCGACTTTGAAAAAATCAGAGCAATCTGTGACGAAGTTGGCGCATATATG
Source organism: uncultured Eubacteriales bacterium (assembly GCA_964568815.1). Lineage (GTDB taxonomy): Bacteria > Bacillota > Clostridia > RGIG6154 > RGIG6154 > RGIG8700. The sequence goes on from CAZMRY010000038.1 coordinate 5,647, forward strand.
ATGGTAGACATTGCACACATTGCAGGTCTTGTTGCAGCAGGACTTCATCCAAGCCCTGTTCCATATGCAGATGTTGTTACAACAACAACTCACAAAACCTTAAGAGGCCCAAGAGGCGGACTTATTCTCTGCAAAGAAGAACTTGCTAAGGCAATAGACAAGGCAGTGTTCCCTGGAATTCAGGGCGGACCTTTAATGCACATTATTGCAGCAAAGGCGGTAGCATTCGGTGAAGCACTTACAGACGAATTCAAAGAATACCAGAAACAGATTGTTAAAAATGCAAAAGCTCTTTCAGAAAAGCTTGTTGAAAACGGATTCAGAATAGTATCAGGCGGTACAGATAATCACCTTATGCTCCTTGACCTTCAGCCATTTAATATTACAGGTAAGGAATTTGAACACAGACTTGATGAAGTACATATCACAGTTAACAAAAACGCAATTCCAAATGACCCTGAGAGCCCATTCGTTACAAGCGGTATAAGAGTAGGTACACCTGCAGTAACATCAAGAGGCTTTAAGGAAGAAGAAATGATTAAGATTGCAGATTGGTTCAAAGCAATCGCAGAAGACTTTGAAGGCAATAAAGACAAAGTTACAGCAGAAGTTATCGAACTTTGCAAAAAGTTCCCAATTTATGAATAATTTAAAATACAGTTCTGATTATCAGAACTGTCAGTGGTCTGAAGGAACACATTGCGTGTTCCTTCTGTTTATTTCATATTAAAAGCTGAACAGTAAGTTTCTTTAGGCGCAGAACAGTTACAGCCCTCGCAGGTGCAGTCAACCTTGATAGAGTCAAGCTTGCAGTTGCAGTCTTCATTGTGGTTACAGTTAACAGAGGTGCATCTTATTTTTGTTTCACCTGTACGGTCCATAGAGCTTTTAATGCTTGAAATAACACCTTTTTTCGTTGAAAAGCTGTCGCAACAGGTTTGCATGTCTGTTGTTGCTGACGGACCTTCAATGTTGATTGAAGAGCTGATGCATTTGTTGTTGTCGTTGTAGATGCAGTCTGTAGCACTGCAGTAAACCATATGATTTTTCATGATATATCACCTTTCTTTTTGTTTTGCTGTTACCAGCACTATAATTGTTCCCATATTTTATAATAATATTCTTTTTGTTAAAGGTTACATTAGTAAAAGAAAGGTTGTGTTAAAATGGTGTTTGTGCTTATACTTTTTTCAGCAGTTTTATTTATAATAATGCTTGATAATGCCTTTTCTGGTGGCTTTAAAAGACGAAGCGGAATAGATATGTTAAGCGAAATTGCATTAAAAAGCAGAGAATATAAAGTAAACCTTGATGTACCTCTTGAGAAGAAAATTTTTTCATTTGACGGAACTCTTTTAAACGGATACTTATACAAAGGAAATCCAAAGACCACTGTTACGGTTATTCTTATACATGGTTATAAGCTTTCACACAGGGAAATGCTGGGCTTTGCAGACTTTTATGTAAATTCCTGCAGGTTCAATGTTTTAACTCCTGATTTAAGAGGTCACGGAGAAAGCGGAGGAGATTATATCTGTTTTGGAGTTAAAGACAGAGAAGACATACTTTCCTGGATAGAATATATAAAGCAGATGATGGGAGGTAAATCCAAAATAATACTTCACGGAGTTTCAATGGGAGCGGCAACTGCACTTATGACTGGTGCGTATAACGACGAATGTGTTTGCGGTATTATTGCAGACTGTCCTTATGCATCAGGGAAAGAAATGGTTAAAAAGAAGATTAAAAGCAAATATAAAATTGCAGTAAATTTCCTGTATACACTCCTTAATAACTATATAAAGTTAAAATGCAGATTTTCAATGGAAGACAGTGATGTGGTTGAATATGTAAAACATATAAAATGCCCTGTTTTGTATATTCACGGAGCATCTGACAAAGAAATAACACCTCTTAATTCATACAGGCTCTATGAAAACACACCCGGCGAAAAAGAGCTTTATATCGTTATTGGAGCAGGACACGCAGAAAGTGTGCTTGTTGAAACGGAAAATTATATAAACAAGGTCAAAAAGTTCATAAATGTCATATCTTAAGGACAAACCGCATAGGATTTATCAAAGGAGAAGGTTATGGCAGGGGGAGAAAAGCTTATAGCGGCATATGTGGCAGGACTTATGCTGTTGTTTATTTTTATAAAGATTTTTTATACACCTTTAAAGCTGGCACTCCGCCTGGTGGCAAGCTCTCTCATTGGAGGAGTAATTCTTTACGGTGTGAATGTAGCAGGCTCTCTTATTGGGATACAGATAGGGATTAATATTTATACGGCAATGGTTGCAGGGGTTTTCGGTATTCCGGGAATATCTATGATGCTTATGCTTCAGATAACAATTTAAAGTAATTTGGGAGATAAATTGTGCAAAGTGACGAAAATGAAGTAAAAATCTATAAAAACTGAACAACTGTGTTGACTTTTGTATAGTATTGAATTAAACTAAAGTTGATACTTATATACTTAAGAGGGAATATATGAACACAAACTTTTTTGACATACACAAAGACGAAATAACAGCGTTTAACAGAGGCGAAAATTATCACATATATAGATTTCTGGGTGCACATGTTAAAGATGGTGGCGTAGAGTTTGCAGTATGGGCTCCCAATGCAGACAGAGTTTCCGTATGCGGAGATTTTAATGACTGGAACGGTGATAAAGATGTTATGCAGATGCAGGATGGTATCTGGTATGCCTTTGTGGAAAATGCAAAAGTTTCTGATGTATACAAATATGAAATAAGAAAAGATAATAGGGTGTTCAAAAAAGCTGATCCTGTTGCGTTCAGGTCTGAGTTGAGACCTGAAACAGGATCCGTTATTATGCCTGTGAGCGAAGGTGCTTTTCAGGGAATTACAAAAGGCAGGGATATATATAACAGCCCTGTAAATATATATGAAATTCATATGGGCTCTGTGTTTACCGACGAGGACGGTGAGTTCCTTAATTACCGCCAGGTAGCAGACAAGCTTGCACCTTATCTTGTTGAAATGAATTACAACTTTGTTGAGCTTATGCCTCTTTGTGAATATCCCCTTGATGCATCCTGGGGATATCAGATAACAGGTTATTATTCTTTAACAGCAAGATATGGAAGCATAGAAGATTTTAAGTATTTTGTAAAAACTATGCACGATGCAGGTATCGGCGTTATTATGGACTGGGTTCCCGGTCATTTCTGCAGAGATGACCACGGTTTAAGACAGTTTGACGGTGTACCTTTATATGAAAGCTCAAACGAGAAAAAAGCAGATAATCCCGGTTGGGGAACGCTTAATTTTGATTTTTCAAAGCCACAGGTTGTATCATATTTAATTTCAAACGCAGTGTTCTGGCTTGAATGTTATGGTGTTGACGGACTAAGAGTTGATGCTGTTGCAAATATGCTTGACCATACCTTTGAAAAGGCTGAAGCTCCTGAACTGAAAAACTTCAGAGGCGATTATACAAATCTTGATGGTGTAGCATTTGTTCAGAAAATGAACACAGCCATACATTCCCTTTATCCTGATGCCCTTACAATGGCAGAGGACTCCTCCTCATGGCCTCTTGTTACAAAGGGAGCGGATATGGGCGGACTAGGGTTTGATTTCAAGTGGAATATGGGTTGGATGAATGATACATTGTCTTATATGAAGCTTGACCCCATATTCAGAAAAGGCGTTCACAATAAGCTTACGTTTGCACTGTGTTATGCGTTTTCAGAAAACTATGTATTGCCCCTTTCTCATGATGAGGTAGTACACGGAAAATGCTCAATGGTTGAAAAAATGCCTGGCTACAGAGTGGATAAATACGCACAGCTTCGAGCTCTGTATACATATATGTATACAATGCCGGGAAAGAAGTTGAACTTTATGGGCAACGAGTTCGGACATTCTCTTGAATGGAGATTTTACGAACAGCTTGAATGGAGTCTTCTTAAATTCGCAGAATACGCAGGTATGAAAAACTGCGTTTCGGATATAAACTATCTTTATATGAAAAGCAAGCCTCTCTGGGAAATGGATACTTCCTGGGACGGTTTCTCCTGGTGCGATGCAAACAACAGTGAGAAGAGTATAATGTCTTTTGTGAGATTTGCAAGAAACAGAAAAGATTTTATGGTGGTTGCTGTAAACTTCACACCTGTAAAATACGAGTATTTCCCTATAGGCGTTCCAAACTTTACCGATTATGAGGAAATATTCAACTCGGATGATTTAAGATACGGCGGAAACAATATTATAAACCGTGGAGTTCTTACACCAAAGTGTGTGGGCGAGGGTGAAATGCCATTCTCCGTCAGAGTGACATTGCCGCCTTTTGGTGCAATAATGTTAAAACCGCTTCAATAGAAAAGGGAGGACATAACAATGGCAAAAAAAGAGATGGTAGCAATGATTCTTGCCGGCGGACAAGGCTCAAGACTTAAAGCACTTACATCACAGGTGGCAAAGCCTGCGGTTGCTTTCGGAGGTAAATATAAAATTATTGACTTCGTACTGAGTAACTGTGCAAACTCAGGTATTGACACAATTGGTATTTTAACACAGTATAAACCATGGGCGTTAAACAGCCATATCGGCGTAGGTAAAGCCTGGGACCTTGATGTTGCAACAGGAGGTGTAAGCGTACTTCCGCCTTATATGGGTGAGGCAGGCGGTGACTGGTACAAAGGCACAGCTGACGCAATCTACCAGAACCTGTATTTTATGGACAGCTACGAGCCTGAGTATGTTTTGATTTTATCAGGTGATCACATATATAAAATGGACTATTCAAAAATGCTTGAGTACCATATTGAAAAAGGTGCAGACGCAACTATTGCGGTTATTGATGTACCTTATCACGAAGCATCAAGATTTGGTATTATGAATGTTGAAGAAGGATACAGAATTAACGAGTTTGAGGAAAAACCTCCTCAGCCAAAGAGTACCCTTGCTTCTATGGGTATTTATATTTTCAGCTATCCTGTTCTTAAAAAGTATCTTCAGGAGGATGCTGTTAAGGAAGGCTCAGCACACGACTTTGGTAAAAACATAATTCCTCAGATGCTTAATGACGGTAAAGGTATGTATGCATATCCTTTCGAGGGGTACTGGAGAGATATCGGTACAATAGACAGTATCTGGGAAGCAAATATGGATTTAATCAATCCTGACAACGAGCTTAATCTTTATAATGACGACTGGAAAATCTATACAAATGTAAGCTCAAAAGTTCCACAGTTTATAGGTGATAAAGCTTCTGTAAAAAACAGTATTGTTTCAGAGGGCTCAGTTGTTCTGGGCAAGGTTGAGCATTCAGTAATTTTCCCCGGTGTTTATATTGCAGAAGATGCTTATGTCAAAGACAGTGTTATTATGGAAGACTGCAGAATTCTTTCAGGCTCTGTTGTTGACAAGGCAATCGTAGGAACAAAGACAGTTATTAACGGTGACAATTATATCGGCGACGGAAAAGAAGTTATTTTAGTTGAAAATAATGTTAACATCAAAGTCGGCGAATATAAGAAAGCTGAATAAGGGAGGGTAAAGTATGCTTAGAAATTATATGGGTATAATTAACCTTGAAGAAAGTGAAAAAGACATAAGAAGCCTTACAAATTTCAGACCAATCGGAACAATTCCGGTTGCAGGCAGATACAGGGTAATAGACTTTGCTCTTTCAAATCTTGTAAATGCAGGGTTAAGACATGTGAGCGTTTTCTGTAAAAAAGAAACAAGGTCTCTTTCAGATCATTTAGGTGCAGGCAGACCCTGGGACCTTGACAGAAAAAATGACGGCCTTTTTGTATTCCAACATAACCTTTTGGGTGGTGAAAGCAGTCTTGATGCAAAGCTTTTTGCAAGCAATATGGAATTTATCAAAAGGTCAAACTGTGAATATGCAATCGTAACATCATCATATATGATTGCAAATGTAGATTTTGATGCAGTAGCAAAAGCTTATGAAAAATCAGGAGCGGATATCTTTGTTATTTACAAAAATATAGAAGATGCAAAAGACAACTTCCTTAACTGCGACATTCTTAAAATGGATGAAGATAAGAAGGTTGTAAATGTAGTAAAAAATATCGGTATTGATGAAAAAGCAGCTGTTTGTGCAGAAATGTTTATTTTAAAAACAAAAACACTTCAGGAGCTTATGTATAAAGCAATCAATAATGGTATAAGAAAAGGCTTTAACAATATCGTATATGACAGCCTTAACACATATACTGTAAAGGGCTATGAGTTTAAAGGCTATATGCAGTGCGTTAACTCAATAGACAGCTACTACAAAATGAATATGGATATGTTAAATATCGAAAAAGTCGGAGCACTCTTCAATAGAAACAGCCCAATCTACACTAAAACAAAAGATGCACCTCCAACAGTTTACTGTGAAAACTGCAATGTAACAAATTCAATCGTTGCAGACGGAACAATAGTTAAAGGCACAGTTAAAAACTCGGTTGTATCAAGAAATGTAAGAATAGGCGAAAATGTTGAGCTTGACGGATGTATCGTTCTCCAGAACGCAAGAATTAAAGACGGAGCAAAGCTCAGAAATGTAATAGTTGACAAAGGCGTTACAGTAGATGAAAATACAATTGTCCAAGGTCCGAAGGAATATCCGATTGTCTTGGAGAAGAAAAGATAAAACCTCAAAAATCGGGCGATACCACAACACCAAGTATAATGCTTGGTGTTGTTTTTTAATAAAAGCGACCACTCATGTATAACACATACACTACGGGTCGCTTTTATCAAAATCTCGCCACGATTTTTGAGGTTTTGAATGGTTACGCATTGCGTTTGTCAAAATCTATTCCCAATTTATGGACTTTTTACTTTTATAGTTTCGTAGTACCTTGTAACACTTAATTTTTTACATCACAATCCTCCCGTCAGCCTATGGCTGACACCCTCCTTTACACAAGGAGGGCTATATTTGGCTCCCTTGTGTAAAGGGACCTGTCAAACCACAGGTTTGATTGAGGGATTGTAAAGTTTTATATGTTACAGGGTAGTAGGGACAGGCGTCCTCGACTAGAAATGATAATATAATCTACAAGAAAGTACTATCACAAAAAGCCTCCCTTGTGTAAAGGGAGGTGGGTTGCGTAGCAACTCGGAGGGATTGTATGAACTATAAACACAATAAACAAATTGTACCACTTGCAAAAGTGCTCGGAAAAAATATGACAAAAGAAGAAAGGCACCTTTGGTATGATTACTTAAGAGAATACCCTA
>CAZMRY010000039.1:0-12535 GCA_964568815.1 uncultured Eubacteriales bacterium
TCGCCGGGGAAAATTGCTGTTACGATTGGGATTAAGATACCGAATGTTCCCCATGATGTACCTGTTGAGAATGAAAGTCCGCAAGCAACTAAGAAAATAATTGCAGGCAGGAAGTTTGCAAGACCTGCCGCAGCAGATTTCATAAGCATATCAACATATTCAGCAGCGCCCAAAAGTGATGTCATATTCTTAAGTGATGTAGCAAATGTTAAGATTAAAATTGCAGGAACCATTGCATTAAAGCCCTTTGGAATGCTTTCCATAGCTTCTTTAAATGTAATAACTCTTCTTGCCATAAGATAAATCATTGTGAAAACAAGTGCAATAATACCGCCCCATGGGAGACCAACAGTTGCATCTGTTGCACCAAAAGCATCAACAAAGCTTGCACCTGAGAAAAATCCGCCAACATAGATAAGAGCAAGTACACAAATTATAATAAGTACCACTACAGGAAGAATAAGGTCTAAAACAATTCCCTTTGAATTTGCTTCTTCCTCTTCTTCTGCATTAATCGCACCTGTTGTGAAAAGGTCGCCGTTTAAAAGAGCGTTTCTTTCGTGCTTTTTCATTGGACCGTAATCAAATTTCATTAATGTGATTGCAATAATGAATACGATTGTTAAAAGTGAGTAGAAATTGTATGGAATAGCCTTTATGAAAAGTTCAATTCCGCTGTATCCTGTGCCTTCTGTAAATTCAGAAACTGCTGCCGCCCATGAAGAAATAGGTGCAATCATACAGATTGGAGCAGCTGTTGCATCAATTAAATAAGAAAGCTTTGCTCTTGAAATTTTATGAGCATCAGTAACAGGTCTCATAACTGAGCCAACTGTTAAGCAGTTGAAATAGTCATCAATAAAGATAAGTACGCCAAGTGCAAATGTTGCAAGTGTTGCACCTGTTCTTGTTTTGATGTTCTTTTTTGCCCATCTTCCGAACGCAGCACTTCCGCCTGCCTTATTGATTAAGGCAACTAAAGCACCAAGAACAACGAGGAAAATAAAGATGCCTGCTGTACCTGATACAGCTGAGATAAGTCCTTCGTTTAAAACTGCATCAAATGCAGTAACAGGATTAAAGTCTGCAGCTAAGAAACCGCCGAGCAATATTCCCACAAAAAGTGAAGAATAAACCTCTTTTGTAATGAGTGCAAGGCCTATAGCAACAATTGGAGGAACAAGTGCCCAGAAGGTTGCATAAAACCCCGATACTGCTTCTGCGTCTTCAGCAAGTCCCAACATCGGGAACAAAAGAGCGAAGATAAAAGCAAAAACAGAAGCTTTTAAATACTTTTTCATATAAAATCTCCTTTTCTTTTTATAACATCCTTGTTATATTGATATAACAAATATAACATACTTTTCCTGTAATTTCAACTATTTTCTACAAAAAAAGAATGCAGAAGGAATTTTCTGCATTCTTTTATATTACTTGCAAAGATAGTTTTTATAAACTTCATATGCCTCTGCCCACTTTTCAGGCTCTTTTGGATTATACTCTTTAACATCAAAGGAATTCTTGATAATTGTTCTTGCTTCCTTGATGTCTTTGATATCCCCTGAGCTCATAAACTGAACTGCAACATTGCCAAGCGCTGTTGCTTCGATAGGGCCTGCTGAAACATAAACATTACAAGCATCTGAACACATACTGCAAAGGAGAGGATCTTTTGTACCGCCGCCAACAATGTGAATTCCCTTGAAATCCTTGCCTGTAATATTTTTAAGATTAATAAATGAGTGCTTGTATTTAAGTGCTAAGCTTTCATAAATACATCTTACAACCTCACCGATTGTCTGAGGAACATACTGACCTGTTTTTTCGCAGTAATCCTTAATTCTCTGCGGAATGTTGCCCGGTTTACCGAATTCAGGATAATCAGGGTCAATAAAGCACTGGAATGGTTTTGACTCTAAAGCCATTTTTTCCATATCGTTAAATGAAAGCTCGTTGCCCTCTTTAATCCACTGTCTTCTTGATTCCTGAATGAGCCACAGACCCATAATATTTGTTAAAAATCTTATTGTGTTGTTATATCCGCCTTCGTTTGTATATGAAAATTCAAGTGAATCTTCGCCAATGTGCGGTTCTTTAAGCTCTGTTCCGAAAAGTGACCATGTTCCGCAGCTGATATATACGAAATCGTCTTCAGTTGTAGGAACTGAAACAACAGCAGATGCTGTATCGTGTCCGCCAACTGCAACAACCTTTGCAGAGTCAATTCCAAGCTCTGTGCAGATGCTGTCTGTAACATTGCCGATAACTGTTCCGGGCTTAACGATATCGCAAAGAATGTCTGTAGGAATTCCAACTGTTTCAAGAAGCTCTTTATCCCATTCTCTCTTATATGGATCAAGCATCTGTGATGTTGATGCGATTGTATATTCGCTCTTTTTAACATCTGTTAAAAGATAGTTTAAAAGGTCAGGCATAAATAAAAACTTGTCTGCTCTCTTTAAAAGCTCTGGCTTGTATTTTGCAAGATAGAAAAGCTGATAAAGAGTGTTAAAGTTCATTATCTGTGTGCCTGTTCTGTTATAAACCCTTTCCTTGCTTAAAATTTTAAATAATTCTTCAGGCATACCTTCTGTTCTGTCATCTCTGTAATGAACAGGGTTATCAATCAAATCTCCGTTTGTGTCAATAAGACCAAAGTCAACACCCCATGTGTCTATTCCGATACTGTCAAAACCACCGTCAAGCTTTGCTTTAACAATACCCTGTTTAATCTGGTCAAAAAGGTACAAAATATCCCAGTAGAATGTATTTCTTACCTTAACACCATTGTTTGCAAAACGGTGAATTTCCTTAAGGTCAATTTTCCCGTTATCAAGTGTTGCTATAATACCTCTGCCGCTTGATGCGCCAAGGTCAAATGCTAAAACTCGTTTCATAATCATATCTCCTCATATGTTTTCTTTATTATATAATAAGAAAATAAAAAATGCAAGTGTGTATGCCAACAAATAATAAGAGAGCGGAAAAACCGCTCTCAAAATCATTAAACAAACACAACAGAACCGTCCCCTTGTGTTTAATTAGAAAATATCCTAATGAATAAAACCAACCGCTTGTTTTTTTAAAAATTTCTTTCGTTCATCTTTTGCTTGCTCACTTTCCAAAATTGTTTTTTACATTATGTTATATTTTTCATCAGCGTCGCGATTAGGTATATCATTTGCTATAACCTTTTGAAATACTTCTCGATCTACCTTTCTGCCTTCGGCGATATCGTACAAAAAATCCCCAAATATTTTCACAAGATGTACACCCTCGTGTAGGCTTCGGGATATAATTTCATCAGTAAGTGCAATATCCTTACAGTCAACACAACACTTGCAGTAAATTTCTTTTTTCTCTAAATTAAATGCAAACTTTGTATAATCAAGATGTTCATTTATTTCATTTATGTAATTAAGCATAGTTTCGAAATTCTCATCTTCTATTTTTAAATCCAAAACCGAAATAACATGAAATAATGTCTCTTCTACAAAAACCATACAATACACGCTCTTGATTTTACAATCGGGAATAAAATTATACGAAAAAACACCCTTTTCATTATTAAAGTGATAACAATCTTTATTGATTCTTTTAGACATGAAGTTTTTTATTGAATCAGCAATTTCCTTTGAATACATAATAATCACCCTTTCTTTTTAAACCTTTGTTTGATATTGGTCCACTTTTTGTCCGACCACCAATAAAGCAGGAAGAAGAACAAGATAAACAAACAAACTGCTATTGTTGCAATATTGATAACTATTACAAGTCCGATATGAAGCCACGGCACAGTTACCATGTTGGTAGCACACAAAAGCAATGCTCTTGCAAGAAAAGTGATACCTACCCCAATAAGGTCTAACATCATATAAAATCTAACTTTCTTACTCATAACATGCTCCTTTGATTTATGCTACACTTGCAAATGCATATAGTTCATTTGGCACAAACACAACACATAGGCTTTCGCATTGCGACTCTTCTGATTCTATGCCGTAATCATTTCTCAAATCAAACTTTGCCAATTCAATTGCCTTTGCAACATGCCGTACCGAATATAAATGTTCCGGCAATACATATCTTAAATCATCTTCTGTGAGAGTGTATGGATTACAAAACTCCTGGCTTTGGTGTGATAATTCCTCAAGTCTAAGTTTTAAATCATCAAGTCTCATCAGTAATTGGCTTTCGGGGGATGGATAAGTTAAATCGTCATCATAGCTCATAGATGCAGATAATTGTGAAAAATATCCCATAAAATCACCTTCTCTTTCTATATTAAACCGCAACATCTGTTATAGTTAGTGTATCCTTTAATGCTTTTATATCGGAATGCAGCAGATATTTTTTCTCCAGTAACAGATCAGTTGCTTTTTCAAGGAAGTCTCGGTTTTTGAGCAGAATATCTCTTGCTTTGAACAAACATTTTTCCATTTCTGCGTGAACAACCGCTTCATTCCTTGCTTTCATGCTTTCAGACATCCCAATACCAAACGAATCAACATCTATCATTCCAATGCCACAAGTTCCGCTATCATTCATGCTTAATCGAAGCTTACGAAAAGCTTTGCGAATATCCGCTTGGCATCCGCTTGCACAGGTTTCGGCATAATATAGTTCAACAGCGGCTTTCCCACCAAGCGAAACTATAACCTCATACAATCTCCTTGGAAGGTCCTTGCATCTCCGTGTAAAGCCGTCTTCTGTTCTGGCTGAAACCAACCCCACACTATCAGGGCAAAGTATTTCATTTATAACAAGATGTCCCGCCTCGTGAAGTGCAGTTTTTCGCAATTCTTCTTTAGAACCCAAGGTACAACTATCAGGTGACACATATTCGTGTCTCAAACACACTTCCGCTAAATCTTTCATACCAATTTCTTTGCGACCTGAAAATGCTGCATTTATTGCCGCCTCATTCACGATTGCTTTAACATCTGCACAAGAGCAATCTGCACACATCATAGTAAGATCTTCATAATTGATACTATCCGTTTTTTTGTCTTTCAAAAAATACTCAAAAAGTTGACCTCGTTCTTGCATAGTGGGTAAACATACTGCTATTTTTCTATCAAAACGTCCGGTGCGGAAAAGGGAGCCGGGGATTTTATCAATGTCTTTAGCAGTAGCTATCACAACTACATCCAAATCAGTAATACTGTCAAGCTCTACCTGCAACATATTGTGAATTGGTTCAGTAAAATCGTCAAGATCATCCAAAAGAACAACCGCAGGTGCATTTGCCCTTACTTCTTCAAAAAAGTCAGAAAAGTTTTCTGCAAATTTATAGAAATCATACGACTTATCTACCAGGTAGCTGTTCACTCCGCATTCTTCAGCAAAACATTCGGCAAGTGTTGTTTTTCCAACACCCTCATTACCGCAAATGAGAACTCCGTTCAGTAGTCTTGCGCCCACTTCCTCATACTTTTCTTTATTTTGAAACATATCAGCAATTTGCATAAGCTCATCTTTTATAGTTTCATAACCAATAATTTTGTCAAATGTACTCATAATAAACGCTCCTTTTTAAATATTTTATCATCTATTGTAATTACATTATAAAACAGCAGAGGGACATATAGTGGGACCACAAAAACTTTTTTGCACAAAAAAACAATATCCCAAATCAATGAGATATTGCTTTTTAATAATTATTTCGGTTATTGATAGATGCCCTGAATCTTCGTTATCAGCTCTTTGATTTCGTCACGAAGTTCTATTGGTTTTAACAACTCCAGTTTGTCCGCCTGAGATAAAATCCACGGCTTGATGCCTCTGCCAAACACTTCGGCTCTTATCAGATATTCGTCATCCTTTTGTGCAACAACTTCCGCAGTAGGAAGTCTGTCAAGAATTGATTCTACCGACTCACCAAAATATTTGAACTCAATTCTCAGTAAGTCTCCGCCGTACATAAACTGCACTCTCTTGCGGAATTCACCTTCTTCAAAACGGTTGCTGTATGGAACCTTAAATGTTTCGCTGAGCACCTCAAAGCTTGTAAGTCTGTCAATTCTATAGATAGTAGGATTTTTTGTTTCCTTTTCAGGAATATATGCCGCAAGATAAAAATAGAAATCCGAAAACATAATACCAACCGGCTCCACAATTCGTTCCTGATGCTTTGGCTCGGTTAATCTTTCATAAGCAATTTTTATCTTCTTGAGCCCTTTGATTGCCTCACTTAATTGCCACAGAGTATCCACAAGCTGTTTTTTATGCCTCGGCTCGCAGTAATGATATTTTTCGTTGGCAACCATATCCTTAATGTGAGAAACATCCGCATCATAAGCACAACGATCAATCATTTTTTCGATAATGGGCATAAACTCTTTTTTAGAAAATGCCCTACTTTCAAGTACAACCTTGCAAAGTGCAAAAATTTCTTTTGAAGTCAGCTTGTCGCATCCAACAATACGATAGTTGTCTTTTGCACGGTCATATTGAACTTCTCTTATGCTTCCGTCTGCCGCAGCCTTTTCGGAGAGAAAGTTACGAATATCATCAATGTCGCGCTTAATGGTTTTTGTGCTGACGCCAAAATATTCCGCTGCAGATTTCACATTTAGTCCTGCACCTTCAATAAGATTGTTGTATATAGCAAGAATTCTGTCATGCCTTCCGCCTATGTAGTTCATTCTTTTTCTCCTTTTCTACTTCTTGATACGGTCTCTGAATATAAACAGACCAAATCCCGCCGCAAATACAAGATTGATTATTGTTGCAATTATAATTCTCTTCATAATCCTATCCTCCAAAAATATATTGTTAAGTATATTTTAACAGGGCAGAGGGACATATAGCGGGGTGGATGTGAAATCTTTTTTTACTCATATCATTGCTGGGCACTGTGGGGTGATAAAATATTTCCTAGTCTTAAATTTTCAATATAATCTGTAATTTTAATTAATAATATATGCTGTTGAGCTTGTCTAAAATATTTTCTGTCACAATTCCCTTTCTTCAGCTCGCTAAGAGTAAAACTTACAATCGTCTCTGTTAATCCTATTGGAAGAACGGCACCAAGTCCTACTATAACAAGCAATGGAAATTCAATGAATGCAGCAGCTAATGCAAGCCATGGTGGTAAATCATTTAATGTTTTATCAGAAAGCCACTCTCCACTTTTTACAAACCAATCTATGATTTTTGAAGATGGTTCTTTAGCATAAACTTTCTTATATGTGTTTATTATGTTTTCTCGCTTACCTTCATAATCGATTTTTTCGTGTGTTATCTTAGAGTAATAATCAGCAAATTTATCCATGTTAGTTTCCTTGCAATAACATTCGTTATAGTCGATAAATATTTTGCGTTCACAGCAAGAAATAGCACATCCATAATCCCGAAATACATCGTGGGTATTATCATTTTTTTCTTCGGCTGAAATATTTATGAAAATATAATAATCTGGAACATCTGATATGTTATGTACGTAGTGTGAATAGTTGGCAAAAGTTGTCCTATGCCCATTTCGTTCAAGTGTTTTCCTTAAATCATCTGCCAATTTTTTATCGCAATCGTTATTATAAACGATATGAATTATATAAAAATTATCGTTTTTTTGTTTATTTAAATTCCATCCATGTAATAATTTATATAATACTGTTGTGTTTTTTTCAAGAGTTCTAACATTAATATCATCTTTCTTCTTTTCTCGGTCTTTTCTTCTAATTTTCACTTTTATCATCTCCTAAGTATAATTTTTCATCAATTTTTGCATTGACATATTCGAGCATAATATTGTACCTAATATTTTTGCTAGCTATATTAACTCCAATTGATGAAATAATTCCTCCAATGTCTAATTTTGAAACTCCTTTTTTAATTAACTCTGGATTTTCAGAATATGCGCCTGCCACTGTTGTCCCAACAACAGTGGCAATATTGATACCTTCTGCAATCAAACTGGAAGTATCAATTATTTTAAGCGTTCTTACATCATATAAACTTTTATCACCATCTATCTCCGAATCATACCAGATTCTATGTAATATAAAAATAATCGCCTTAATGAACAAATCTAACAGTGTTTGAATGGAAACAACCCCCATATTAGTAAGTAAGTTTTTTTTCATTGACTCCATTATTCTATCAAATTCTTTTGAATTCCAGCCTAATTCTAATAACTTCTGTTGTATATTTGCTGTCAACCCCGGAATCGGCAATCCCATTTTGGCGTATTCATCTGATGCTAAATGTAACACTTGTCTAGAAACTGCAGCAGGCAACTTATTTTTATCATTAACCACAGCATTTGCTGCAACTACAAGTGCGTGACAGAAGCCAACTTCTTCTAATATATGTTTCCCTTTCACCGCTATTCTGTTTGTGTGAAAATGTTTTTTAAAT
Source organism: uncultured Eubacteriales bacterium (assembly GCA_964568815.1). Classification (GTDB taxonomy): domain Bacteria; phylum Bacillota; class Clostridia; order RGIG6154; family RGIG6154; genus RGIG8700. The sequence continues at coordinate 8,362 of CAZMRY010000039.1, forward strand.
GTGGCCGAATATGTGATAATATTAATTACTCCAAAGAAAAAGCCCAAATAAGGGTCATGACCATAAGTTGCAGCGTGGTGATTCTTCGGGTTTAGATTTTTACCTTTTTCTTTTACCCCAGATATCTCTATATCTCTTATTCCATTAGTCGTTCCATCATCATCAAACATTGCATCATACGGAACTTTTTGAACAAAATATGTATGCCAATTTAATGCAGCATATTCTTCAATTGAATTAACATTTAAGGCTTTTTCTTTAATATCTTTTGTTTTTTCTTCCTCATCCTTATTTTCGTTATAAAATTCGCTATTTGTTTTATTTTCTTTCTTTGCTTCTTCTTTTGCAGAATTTCTGTCCGAATACTCTGGTTTTATTTCGTCTATTTTCAATGCCGGTTGTACGACTTGTCTAACTAACTGGAGAGCAACGCAAATCCACAAAAATGCTTGGTCTTTTTTGTTCAATATGGATGTCTTCTGGTTAAATTCTTTTTCAAGTTTTTTATATTCTTCTTCTGAATTGTAATTAAAATCAAGCACTCTCATATTTTCTTCGAAAAGTCTTTCCATTTCTTTAGTTATATCATCACAATTGTGCATCAAACAACACCTCTATTTCTGATTTTACATTATTTTATCATCTTACAAGGACTTATGCTGTCCTTTTGCAAAAATATTTAATCTTTATAATAGGATTCCCATTTATCAAGTGCGGTAATAATTTTTTCATCTAATATATCATTCTAACACTTTGAGAATAAGTATATTTTTCAAATCAGTGTGCATTTCAGATGTCACTTAATTCTATATGATTTTAAGCCTTAGTCATCTGGGGGTACCAAAGGAGTACTCCTCGCTATAGTCTTAAAAACAAATTGTCTTTAGACAGACTAAGGTAACACTTCGCAAGTATAAAATTACACTCAGAACACAAGGGGACGGTTCTGTTGTGTTGTAACCGTCCCCTTGTGTCTCATGTCCCTTGTATCTTGTCATATGTGTTGCCAGTTATCTTCTGTTATTTTTTTATATTTGTCAAATGCCTGGCTATTCATTTCCAAAAAATGATTTAATTCTGTATATTCAATTTTAATGATATACTTTTCTTCACTGTTATTTATTTTTAAGATTTTATAAGCTTCACCATTTCTTGTATTTATCGCAAATGACAAAGCACCTCTATTTTGTGCTGCTAACCTTGTTGCAGCATCTTTTATAGAAGACATTTTTTCATCTTTGTTTCATCGCTTGAAATTATTTTTTCACCTAAGCATATTTGATTTGAAGTAAGTTTGAAAATGCTTTTCATTTCATCTAACTCAAAAACTTCACATTGCTCTTTTTTCACTTTTTTATACAAATTTTTAACTTCAAAAAAGCCATCACTCTTTTAAATTTTATGGAAAAAAATAAAATTCCTGCAATCAACAAGGAAAGAAATATATATATTACAGAAGCCGCAAACTCAATTTTATCAATAATCCCCATTGAAATCACCTTTCCATTTGAATTTTCTATATTATATAATAAGAAAATAAAAAATGCAAGTAGATTGACAATTGTATTTATAATTGGTATAATAAATTGTTAAAAATAATTTTAAAGGTGATAAAAATGTTTCAGTCAAGAACTCATAATTGTAATGAATTAAGACTTAGCAATGTTGGTGAAAATGTTACCATCGTTGGCTGGCTTGAAAATGTAAGAAAAATAAGCAAGAATCTTGCTTTCCTTGTTATCCGTGACTTCTACGGCACAACTCAGGCAGTTGTTGAAACAGAAGAAATTATGGAAATTATTGATTCTATCAACTGTGAATCAACAATTTCTGTTGAAGGCATTGTTCGTGAGCGTTCAAGCAAGAACCCTAACCTTCCTACAGGAGAAATTGAGGTTGTTCCATCAAAGGTTGAAATCTTAGGTAAGTGCAGATACAACGAGCTTCCTTTTGAAATCAACCGTTCAAGAAGTGCAGATGAAAATGCCCGTCTTAAATACAGATATTTAGACCTAAGAAATCCTGCAGTTAAAGACAAAATCATTTTAAGATGCAATGTTGTTGCTGCCTTAAGAAATGCTATGACAGAGCAGGGCTTTCTTGAAATCACAACTCCGATTTTAACAAGCTCATCGCCTGAGGGTGCGAGAGACTATCTTGTTCCGTCAAGAAACCATCCCGGAAAGTTCTATGCACTTCCACAGGCTCCTCAGCAGTTCAAGCAGATTTTAATGACATCAGGCTTTGACAGATATTTCCAGATTGCTCCATGCTTTCGTGATGAAGACGCAAGAGCAGACCGTTCACCTGGTGAATTCTATCAGCTTGATATGGAAATGGCATTCGCATCACAGGACGATGTATTCTCTGTAATTGAAACTGTACTTCCTCCTATTTTTGAGAAGTACGGAACATATAACAGAGCATCAAGCGCTCCTTTTGTAAGAATTCCTTTCAAAGAGGCAATGGAAAAATACGGTTCGGACAAGCCTGACCTCAGAATTGACCTTGAGCTTACTGATGTTACAGAGCTTTTAGGTGATTGCGGATTTGAGCCATTTAAAGGCAACACAGTTAAAGCAGTTGTTGTTGATGAATTTACACAGACAAGAAAGTTTATTGATAAAATTGTAGCAGATGCAGAAGTTTTAACAGGCAACAAAACATACTGGTTCAAGGTTGACGAAACAGGTGCGATTGTTGGCGGTATTTCTAAATTCCTTGCTGAAATTGATGTTATCAAGGCTCTTGATTTAAAACCAAACACATTGGTTGCAATCGCATCAGGTGAAAAGCTTGTGGCACAGAAAACAGCAGGAGTGCTCAGAAGACTTCTTGGTAATGCCTGCGACAATCACATTGACAGAGAATGTTACAAGTTCTGCTGGATTGTTGACTTCCCTATGTATGAAATCGGCGAAGAATCAGGCGAGCTTGAATTCTGCCACAACCCATTCTCAATGCCTCAGGGCGGTCTTAAAGCTTTAGAGGAAATTGAAGGAGATATGGAAAAAGCTCTTGCTCTTAACGCATATCAGTATGACCTTGTTTGTAACGGGATTGAACTTTCATCAGGTGCTGTAAGAAACCACGACCCTGAAATTATGATTAAAGCATTCCAGCTTGTTGGACTTGGCGAGGAAGATGTTAAGGCAAAATTCCCTGCAATGTATAACGCATTCTGCTATGGTGCACCACCGCACGCAGGTATCGCACCAGGTGTTGACAGAATGGTTATGATACTTGCAGCAGAAGAAAGCATCAGAGAAATCATCCCATTCCCAATGAACAAAAACGCACAGGATATTATGATGGGTGCACCATCAGTTGTTGAGGATAAACAGCTCAAAGACGTTCACATCAATATAATTGAAAATTGAAAATGCAAAATTTTTGTAGAAACCGCTATGCGGTTTCTTCAGACTATCGAAAAAGTCGTTCTACCGAAGCAAAACATTAAAAATGTAGGGTTTGGCGATTTCGACAAACCGAAAATAGTAAAGAAAATATATAGCATTAATCCCTAGTGTTTTCGATAAACACTAGGGATTAATGCTTTTTAATAGCCGAAACCTCTCACGTGCGTCAAAAGTACAGCTTTTATTCACACTGCTGATATGCTCCCTGCTCCGAAATAATAAATTGGAGATAGCTCGGTAACTTTGAAAAAGAAAACACGGCAAACCATAAGTCTTGCAGCGACATGGCGAAGATGCAGAGATTTGAATTCTGGCGCCGCAGCTAGCGACCTACCGCATTTCGAGCTGTTAGAGAGTGTTTTTAAATAGAAGAAATAAGAGGAAGTTAAAGGAACTTAAAAAGCGATAAAAACCGCATAAAATCAAGGCTTTGAGGGGATAAATTCCTTCAAAGCCTTTGCTGTTCACGCAATTTTCGTATTGCCACTTTTTGATGCTTTTTTTGGGTTTTCGCTAGAAAAGTGCTAGAAAAATGTTAGAAAAATAAAGAATATAAATCAATCTTGACATTTACTTTATTTGGACTATAAATCAAAATACTGAGTACAAAAAAATTTTACATTTTTAGGGAATCGCAAGAATATAAAAAGGAATTTTGTGATATAATAATCGCATATTGAATGGAAAAATGTGATTTTATAGATTGACATAACAGGAATTTTGTGATATAGTATTTTTGGAGGTGTATAAAATGG
>CAZMRY010000040.1:0-12374 GCA_964568815.1 uncultured Eubacteriales bacterium
CAGTATTATTTCAAACAATATAAGAAGTACGAAAAAGCAGAGCAGTAAAGCTCTGCTTTTTTCGATATGTTGCCTTTGGCAACAAGAATAACTCCTAACTCCTCACTTCTAACTTTATAGATACGATTTCATAGATGGGTTCTGGAGCTTTAAGACATTCTGGTGGAATTTATCGTCAACGAGTGAGCCTCTGGTTATGCAATGAAAACCGTATTTTTCACGGAGCTCGTCAACAACACCGTCGATTTTCTCATATTTTTTTGATTTATCATCATCAAAAAAGGAGCATTGCTGATACTGGTTGCTGACTAAATCGGAAAGACCGATTGTTATTGCTCGTACTGGAGTTTTTTTGTCCCACAGCTCGTCTATAAGCTCTTTTACTGCAGAGTAAACATCATTTGTTGAATAAATATATTTTAAAAGCTTCTTCTGATGTGATGCATAGGATAAATCCTTAAATCTTATACCAACATCAACAACAGATGCAGAAACACCCTCTTTTCTAAGCCTTGCGCAAACCTTTTCGCAAAGAGAAAGTGCAAATTTTAAAAGCTCGCCTCTGTCTGAAATATCTTTTGGGAGAGTAGAACCGTTGCTTAAGCTTTTATAGGGTTCTTTTTCTGTTTCAACCAAGGATGCGTCTATACCGTTTGCGTATTTGTGAATAAGCTCACCGTGTGATTTCAAATATTTTTTCATTATTTCAATGTCACAGTTTGCAAGCTTGCCTATGGTGTCAATGCCAATGTCTAAAAGTTTTTTCTTTGTCTGCCTGCCCACCATAAAAAGGTCTCCTATAGGCAGAGGCCACATTTTTTCCTGTATTTCCTCAGGGTAAAGGGTGTGGATTTTATCAGGCTTTTCAAAGTCTGATGCCATTTTTGCCAAAAGCTTGTTTGTTGAGATGCCTATATTAACAGTAAAACCAAGCTCATTCTTTATCCGCTCACTTATTTTTTTAGCACCCTCTGAAGGCGGACCGAAATGAGGCTCCATATTTGTATAGTCAAGGAATAATTCGTCTATTGAAAATTTCTGAACCAGAGGAGAAAAGTCGTTGCATATTTTAAAGAATTTTGCCGACATATCCTCATAAAGTCCAAAATCAGGAGGCACAACAATTAATTCAGGACATTTAAGCCTTGCACTGTAAAGGGTTTCTCCTGTTTTTATTCCAAGCTTTTTTGCAGGGAGTGAAGATGCTAAAACTATGCCTTTTCTCGACTGCTCGTTTCCGCCTACAACCGAAGGAACTGACCTTAAATCTATGGGCGGCCACTCATTTAAAAGCTTAACTGCACTCCAGGACAAAAATGCTGAGTTTGCATCTATATGAAAAATAGTCCTTTCCACTTTCTCACCTCCGATTTCTATTATACACGAACAATTGTTTGTTGTAAAGAGTTTTTTTCATTTTTCTCTTGAAAATCATCAGGTGATATTATACAAAAGATAACAAAAGTTTACAAGTGAAGATATAATGATTACAGGAGAAGTTAAAAACATTGAAATTATACCTTGAAAAGATTTATATATTATGTTAAAATAGAGTGATTATGTAATGGGAGGGTAAAGAATTGTTTGACCAGATAAAAAATGATATAAAAGCCATTATGGAAAGAGACCCTGCCGCAAGAAATGCTTTTGAAGTATTTTTAATGTATCCGGGCTTTAAGGCTGTAATGCGTCACAGGATTGCACATAAGCTTTATAACAAGGGTCACAAATTCATAGCAACAAGAATATCAAATAAAACAAGAAGAAAATACGGTATAGAAATCCACCCTGCTGCACAAATCGGAAACGGAGTTTTTATAGACCACGGTATGGGTGTTGTAATAGGAGAAACTGCTGTTGTGGGCGACAACTGCACTATATATCAGGGAGTTACCCTTGGCGGTACAGGTAAGGAAAGAGGAAAAAGACATCCAACCCTCGGCAACAATGTTTTAGTTGGTTGCGGTGCAAAGCTTCTCGGAAACTTTACAGTTGGCGACAATGCAAAAATTGCGGCAAATGCGGTAGTTTTATCAGATGTTCCCGAAAACTGTACCTGCGTTGGTATTCCTGCAAGAATTGTAAGAAGAAACAACGAAAAGGTTGCGGGCAACTTTGACCATGTTCATATGCCTGACCCTATATCACAAGAGTTTTGTAGGATACAGATTCGCTTAGACAACCTGGAGAAAAAGCAGGCTGAGTAAAATTCTCCATCTTGCACTGTTTTGCTCCCTGATGTACACAAAGTACACGGCGGTCGCAAATCAGCACAATATGAAAATTTTTCTTTCAGCCTTTGACAAAATGATGAAAGGAGATTGATTTTTATGAAAATATATAATTCAATGACAAGACAGAAAGAGGAATTCGTTCCGCTTCACGAAAATACAGTTAATATGTATTCCTGCGGACCAACGGTGTATAACTTTTTCCACCTTGGCAACGCAAGACCTTTTATAATTTTTGACCAGCTCAGAAGATATTTTGAATACAGAGGTTATAAAGTAAACTTTGTTCAGAATTTTACAGATATAGACGATAAAATGATTAACAAGGCAAACGACCTTGGTATTACAGTTAAAGAGCTTGGGGAGCAGTATATTGAAGAATATTTCAAGGATGCAAAGGCACTTGGAATTAAAGAGGCAACCTATCATCCAAAGGCAACAGAGCATATTGAAGAAATCATAAAGCTTGTTTCAACACTTATTGAAAAGGGCTTTGCTTACGAGGTTGACGGTGATGTTTATTTCCAGACAAGCAAGTTTAGTGAATACGGTAAGCTTTCAAAACAGCCTTTAGAGGATTTGGAATCAGGAGCAAGAATTAACATAAACGAGGCAAAAAGAGAGCCTCTTGATTTTGCAGTATGGAAAAAACAAAAACCGGGTGAGCCTGCATGGGAAAGTCCATGGGGAATGGGAAGACCGGGCTGGCATATTGAGTGCAGTGCTATGGCAAACAAATACCTTGGTGAAACAATTGATATTCATAGCGGCGGTAAGGACCTGATGTTCCCTCACCACGAAAACGAAATTGCACAGAGCGAATGTGCAAACGGCTGTACCTTTGCAAGATACTGGATGCACAACGGTTTTATTAATGTTAATAACGAGAAAATGTCAAAATCAAAGGGCAATTTCTTTACCATAAGAGATATTGCAGAGCATTTTCCTCACAGAGTTATAAGATTTTTCATGTTAACCGCTCATTACAGAAGTCCTATCAATTTCTCAGACGAGCTTTTAGGTCAGGCACAAAACGGTCTTGAGAGAATAGACAGATGTATTGAAAACATAGAATTTTCAATGCAGGGCGAAGCAGGAGAAAAAGAAGTAAAGCTTGAAAGCTTCAGAGAAAAATTCATATCTGCAATGGACGACGACCTTAACACGGCAGATGCAATCTCTGTTATTTTTGAGCTTGTTAAGGAAATAAACACAGCACTTTCCGAAATGAACGAAGACTCAAAGAAAAACGCACTTGCACTTATAAATGAGCTTTGTGATGTGCTTGGCATAGCAAAAGAAAAAGAAGAAACACTTTTAGACAGCGACATTGAAGAATTAATAGAAAAAAGAAACAATGCAAGAAAGGAAAAGAACTTTAAGCTTGCAGACGAAATAAGAGATTCTTTAAAGGATATGGGAATTATTCTTGAAGATACTCCACAGGGTGTAAAATGGAAGCGCGCTTAACAGAGTTTGCAGGAGAATTCAAGCTTAAAGCAAATCAGTATTCCCCTTTAACTCTTGCATTTCTGGGTGACGGTGTTTTTGAGCTTTTTGTAAGAGCCAAAATTGTGAATAACACAAATGCGGCGGCAAACATTCTTCATAAAAAAGCGGTGCAGTATGTAAAAGCCTCTGCACAGTGCGATGCTATGGACAGGATTATGCCGTATCTTACAGAAGAAGAAATAACAATGTTTAAAAGAGGCAGAAACACAAAGGTTAATACAAAAGCTAAAAACGCATCTCTTGCAGAGTATAAAAAAGCTACAGGCTTTGAAACCTTAATCGGCTTTTTGTATGCTGACGGGCAGATGGAAAGACTTGAATTTCTTCTTAAAACAGCAACAGAATTTGAATAAATAACAAACATTTCCTCAAAATAAATATGAGGAGATGTTTTAGTGAAAAAGATAAAAGAGTATTTTTTCATAGCTTCAGGTGCAACGGTTATGGCACTTGGTCTTGATGCCTTTTTGTTGCCAAACACCATAGCGGCAGGGGGAGTATCAGGTATTGCCGCAATACTTGAATATGTGGCAGGTATAAAGCCCTCGTTTGTAATACTTGGCTTTAATATACCCTTGTTTTTGGGTGCATTCAGATTTCTTGGCAGAGATTTTTTGTTTAAATCTATGGCAGGAACGCTTACTTTAAGCATAATGACTGATATATTAAGTGTGACACCTACAGTTACTGAAAGCCTGTTTGTTGCGTCAATGTCCGGAGGTGCTCTTGTTGGACTAGGCGTTGGTATAGCAATGAAGGCAGGCGGTACAACAGGGGGTACGGAAATTGCGGCAGTTTTAATAAAAAGAATACTGCCAAATCTTTCAACAGGAAAACTTGTTATGCTTGTTGACGGTGTCATAATAACCGTATCCGTTCTTGTAACAGGTAACTTTGACCTTGGAGTCTACGCGCTTATAGCCCTTGTTATCTCTGCTAAAATAATTGACTATATTTTAGAGGGCGGAGATTTCGCAAAGGGAGTTTTAATAGTAACAAAAGAGTGGGACAAGGTTTCAAAAGAGCTTATGAGCGGTCTTGTAAGAGGTGTTACGGGAATTGAATCAACAGGAATGTACACCGGCAAGAATATGAAAACCCTTTTATGTGTTGTTAAAAGAAATGAAGTAACAAAATTAAAAGAAATAGTAATAAATATAGATGAAAATGCCTTTTTCATACTTTTTGATGCAAGAGAGGTGTGGGGCAATTTCAGGAGAGGAAGGCCATAAATATGAACAAAAAAGAAATTAATATGCTTAATTTAAACGCCTACAAAATCAGAAGACATATTTTAGACGGTGTTTACAATGCGGCATCAGGACATCCGGGCGGTTCATTGTCAATCGCAGAAATTATGTCTGTTCTTTATTTCAAAGAAATGAATGTGGATGTAAACAATCCTAAAAATCCTGACAGAGACAGATTCGTACTCTCAAAGGGACACTGTGCACCTGCACTTTACGGTGCATTGGCAGAAAAAGGATTTATTCCGAAAGAAGATATAGTTACCTTAAGAAAAACTGACAGCTATTTAGAGGGACATCCTGATATGAAGGGTATTCCCGGTGTTGATATGTCATCAGGCTCCCTTGGTCAGGGTATAAGCTGTGCAAACGGTATGGCTCTTGCAGGTAAGCTTAAGAATAAGGATTACAGAGTTTACGCCGTACTTGGCGATGGCGAAATAGAAGAAGGTCAGGTTTGGGAAGCGGCTATGTTTGCAGCTCATTACAAGCTTGATAATGCTACATACTTCCTCGACTTAAACGGTTTGCAGATTGACGGTCCTACTTCTGAAGTTATGTCATCTGCACCTGCGGATAAAAAGTTTGAAGCTTTTGGCTTTAATGTGTTGACAATTGATGCACATAATGTTGAAGAAATTTATGATGCAATTCAAAAGGCTAAAGAATTTAAAGGCAAGCCCACAATGATTATCTGCAAATCAACAAAAGGTAAAGGCGTATCATATATGGAAAATAAATGTGAGTGGCATGGTGCTGCTCCGAAGCAGGATTTATACGAAGTTGCAATTAAAGAAATTGATGCAAAAATAGCGGAATTGGAGGTGCTTTGTAATGAGTGAAAAAATGGCAACAAGAGAAGCCTTTGGTAAGGCTTTGGTAGAGCTTGCAGACAGCTACGATTTTGTTGTAATGGATGCAGACCTTGCAGAGGCAACAAAAACAGGTATTTTCAAAAAAGCATACCCTGAAAGATTTATAGACACAGGTATTGCAGAGGGAAATATGATTTCAACTGCAGCAGGTATTGCAACCTGCGGTATTCCTGTATTTGCCGCATCATTTGCAATGTTTTCATCAGGCAGAGCATATGAACAGGTAAGAAACTCAGTTTGTTATCCTAAATTAAATGTTAAGGTTGTTGGTACACACGGAGGTATTTCCGTTGGTGAAGACGGTGCAACACATCAGTGTATCGAAGATATAAGCTTAATGAGAACAATTCCGGGTATGGTTGTTATTAACCCTTGTGATGCAATCGAGGCAAAGCAGGCAGTTAAAGCGGCACTTGAACATAACGGACCTGTATATTTAAGATTTTGCAGACTTGCAACAGAAAATATACATAGCGAAGACTTTAAATTTGAGCTTGGCAAGGGTGTTGAAATAAAAGAGGGCAAAGATGTTACAATCGTTGCAACGGGTATCGTACTTGAATTTGCACTTAAAGCGGCAGAAATTCTCAAAGAGCAAGGAATATCTGCAAGAGTTATTGATATTCACACAATCAAGCCTATAGATAAAGATATTATCATCAAGGCTGCAAGGGAAACAGGAGCAATCGTAACTGTTGAAGAACACAACATTTACGGTGGACTTGGCAGTGCAGTTGCAGAGGTTGTATGTGAAGAAAAACCTGTGCCTGTACTTAAAGTAGGTGTTCAGGACAAGTTCGGAACATCAGGAAAACCATCTGAGCTTTTTGAGCTTTACAATATCACACCTGAATATATTGCACAAAAAGCAATTGATGCAATTAAAATTAAATAAAATCAGTTCTAAAGTCCTTTACACCTCATCCGTTTCGCTTTGCTCAACACCTTCTCCTCAAGGAGAAGGCTCGAATAGTGCATAATTAAAGGCTTCCCCTTGAGGGGAGGCTCCGCCGACAGGCGGTGGTGAGGTGTAGATTGCAAAGCAATCGTCAAAAAGATGGGCTTGTCATTAACTTGAAGTACCCGTATGCTTAAGCATACGGGTACTTTAAAACAACCCAAACCGTTTACATATAGAAAAATATGCTACGGTTTTGGGTTGCTTTAATATATCAAGATTTTATTTAATTTCAGTAGTTCTTTCGTTTATAGAATATTACAAACAAAAATGCAAGGGCAAGGAGAATTACCGATATTACAGGTGTTGAATATTCTTTTAAAATATCTGTAAAAGATTTTGACTGATTTTGTGCGGTTGCCTGCTGCATATCGCCGTTCATCTGTCCCTGAAAACCGCCCTGCATACCCTGACCTCTCTGAGGGAAATTCTGCTCAGTTTCCTGTGTTTGTCCCTCATGAGTCAAATCGGTTTGCGACTGCTGAGTGTTGTCTGCTTGCTGTTCTTCAGGGTTTCGGGGTGAGGGCATATTTTCGGGCATTTCACCTTCTGTCATTTCGGGAGGCTGCATATCTGCACCCATACCGCCTCGTCCGCCGCCCATACCACCATCGGGACGTTGACCGTCCTGCGGTCTTTGTCTTTCCATATTTCCCTGGGGCATCTGTCTTTCCTGTGGTACTTCTTCTGCAAATGATACAACAGAAAAAGCAAGTATTAAGCATAAACTGATAATCAGTATTTTCTTTACCATCTGTTTTTACCTCCTGAACTTGTAACTGTATCGGTCGCGTCAAGTGAGGAGACTGACTGACCGTTTATATAAAGGCTGTAAGTTTTGCCTGTTGTTATATGGGGTGTGCTTACGCAAACCCAGTCAAACTTTTTAGTTGATGTACCTGAAATGATTTCATTTCCGTCGCTGTCTTTGACAGAAATAGTGCTGTCTGCCGGGAAACTGCCTGTATAGAAAACAAGGGAATTCTGTACAGAAGAGCTATGCGGACTTGTTGCCATTCCTGAACTTCCTGCGGCAATAATACTTCCGCCATCAATCAAAAATCCGTATTCAAAATCAAAAGAAGAATTGCCATTGTTTTCAGGACCATACAACTGAATATTTCCGCCATTTACTCTTACAGCTCCGTTTGCGTCAATACCATCGCCACCCGCTTCAATAAGTATATCTCCGCCATTGATTGTAAGCAAAATATCTTCCTCATTAATATTTTTTTTCTGCATACCCACAGGTCGCATAAATCCGCTGTTTGTACCAAGTGCGTTCAAGCCATCATCAGTTGCATTGATTTTTATGCTTCCGCTGTTTATGGTTATATATGAGCCTTCGATACCTTCGGTACAGTTTTCTATATTTGCAGTTACAGAATTAATATAAACAGAAGATGATGCAGAAATTCCATCATCGCCTGCAACAAGCTCTAAAGTACAATTTTCAAGAGAAATAAATCCGTATTCCTGTTCATCGTGCTGACATTTAATAGCATCAATGCCTGCATTTACATTAATTGATGCAGAATTTACTGCAATATAATCGTTTACATTTATTCCGTCACCTACGGCGGTAATATTTATATTGCCCTCCATAATTTTAAGACCGTCATTTACATTTATGCCATCTTTGAAATTCCCTGCTATATTAAGAGCACCCTTACCGTTTATGGTAACAGAGTCTTTTGAATAAAGGGCAGAAGAGGGTTTGCTGTCTGTAAGCTTTTCTTCATTATAAACCTTGCCATCTGTGAGAGAATTTTCAGTACCCTCTATCAGTGAAATAACAACCTTATCTGCCTGATTTATAAAAAGAGGAGAAAAATCCTCAGAGGTTATATGTGCGTTGTTTAAAATAAGTCTTACAAGGGAGTTGTTTTCTGAATCTACTATAATATTTCCGTAAAGCTCTCCTGAAAGAACATATGTTCCGCCACCTAAAATTGTTATTTCATTTCCAATGATATTTACATTTTTACTGTTTGATGTAAGAGTATCCAAGTCGATTTTTGCAACGGAAGCTGATGAATAATTGGTGTAATAATCATCTTCTGTGAAGTTTATGGAGTGCAGGTCACTTAAAGCAACTGTTCCGACAACCCCGACAGACGGCATAAGCATAAGCACAATTGAAAAAACAAGTGCAAAAGCAACTAAAACTATGCTTATTACAGTTATTTTTTTTGAGCTTATCATGACATATATTCTCCGTTATATGTTACAAGAGTTGCATTTGAAACATCATCAATATCTGACAACATATTTACAAATTCAGTACCGCTTTCTTTAATTCTTACTTCATAGGTAAGCTCAATTCCCATGTCTGATACTGTTTTTGCTTTCAAGATATGCTTTTTTGCATTTTCTTTTATAATTTCTGCGGCTTTCTTTTCAGCAGTATCATTTTGGCAGTTAACAACGAGAATATAAGGAGTATCGCCAATTTTTCTTGTTGAGAACAAAACAATAACAACGCCGATTATAATTGAGCCTATAACCGCAAGAGGAATAAAGCCTGCTCCAAGGACAATGCCAACAGCAATTGCCCAGAATAAAAAGGCAATATCCATAGGCTCTTTGATTGCAGTTCTGAAACGGACAATAGAAAGAGCACCGACCATACCCAGGGATAAAACCACATTTGAGGTTACTGCAATTATAACAAGGCTTGTAATCATTGCCATTGCAATTAATGAAACTCCGAAAGAGTCACTGTACATAACACCTGAATAGGTCTTTTTGTATATTATGAAAATAAACAAACCTAAAACAAAGGAAAGACCAAGTGCTAAAAGCACATCAACTGTGGAAAAGGTGTTAATGTTTGATAAAAAGCTTGATTTAAAAACATCGCTGAAATTCATAATTTACTTCCTTTCAAAAAAATCTTACTGCGGCATATTTTGAAAATGCCGTGGACTTGCGTCCGTTTTTCATTTGTACGATATCCTTTACAAGCTGAGGGAGATATTCGTCCCATTTTACTTCAAGAACAGAATTGTTGAATAGCTTTGTAAAGGAAAGTGAAGGGTTTAGAAATTCCAAAACATTATTGCTGCCTGAAATGTTGCTGTCAAGGGTTACTCTTGTGTTACCCTGTGCACAAATAAAGCTTTCCCTAGTATATGCAACAATGCATTTTGGACGAAGCATCTGATAGTGCATTTTTGCGTACAGCTCTTTTAATAAATCATTTTCGCTGTTTATAAGAAAGCTTATGTCGCCCTTGAGGAGCTTTTCACAGTCCTTTTTGGTTATGGGTACGCTTTCTTTATAACACAGACCGCCTTTTTTGCTCTTTTTTTCAAGGCGTATAAAATCTGTATCAGAGTTGTAATAACGAATTCTGAATTTTTCTCTGTAGCTTACACCGTCAAACTTTTCTTTTAATGCTTTATCCATATAATTGTCAAAATAAAGGGTTCTGACAAGATATTTGCCTGTATCGTCTGCGTGCAAATCTCTTTTAAGCACGGTTTTAAGTCTTGACCTTAATTGCATTAAATCACATAGATTGATTATATGCTTGTATTCGTGCCTTGGCTTCATTCAGACACCTCCCTTGTGATGTATAATATCAATTAAATGTGAAATTGGTGTGATAAAATAAAAAAAGATTTCTTTAAGGGGCGTACTCTTAAGGACAGTAATTTTAAAAGGCAGAAACGAAATCAATCGTTTCTGCCTTTTTGTAGGGGCGATTCACGAATCGCCCGTTTTTTATAAGGTCTTAGGATTATCCTTAATATTTGGAAGATGCCATACATCTTCCCTGCTTGTTATAGTATCGGACATTATTTATACAATGCCAAATCGGTAAGTGCAACAGGAACACTACCTTGGCCATATGCATCACTTGCTCTTATTTTAATAGTTAATTGATTAACTCCTTTTATATCAATATCAAATTTGAACGGCATCGAAGCTGTTACGGCGGTTGCCTTATATATCAATTTCCCATCTCCGTAAAAAAACACATCTGTAGGGGATGAATAACAGTTATCTGCATCTCTAAAAGTTGCAATTTTATAACTCTTAGGCAACACAACATTTCCTTTCAACGTATTATATTGGCTATTTAAAGGATATCCTATAATCATGTCTGATTTATCAGTATCATTTTCAATAATTCCAGACCAACCACCAATATATAACAACACTCCATTTGTATAAGTATTTCCACTATAATCAGTAACAGTTCCATTGATTATCGCAAACTTATTATCGCCATTTGTTTCATTTGCTTTTCTATAATCATTATACTGTATTCTATCCAAATAATTATCCGGTTTTGTTTGGTCTTTCTTTCCAATGTAAACACTTTGCGTTGCTCCGTCCCATTCAACATCTTTCCCAAAAGCATTGGATATAGCACGAACAGGTAAATATGTTGTTCCGTTCATTGTAAAAGGCTCAACCACATTACCATTTGCGTCTTTAGGCACAATTTCTCCACCATCAATGTAAATTTTGATATTGTTATAAAACAACTCTGCTGTTTCGCTGATTTGCTTAGCGAACACCACTCCACTTGTCAGCATTGCACCAATCAAAATGCCTGTAATTAATCCCTGTATTCTTTTTTTCATTTTGTTTTACCTCCTAAAATATAGTAAGTTAGTTATATCACAATTTGAGATAAATGTCAATATCTCGTTTTGAGATTTTATATAATAACATCAAGGATGGTGTCATTATATGAGATTGAAAGATTTAAGAGAAGATTTGGATATTAAACAAAAGGAAATCGCGGAATATTTGCATATCAAACAAAATACCTATTCACAGTATGAAAATGGACAGAGACAGCTTCCAATAGATATTTTGATAAAATTAGCAAAATACTATAATGTTTCTACAGATTATATATTAGGATTGAAGAAAGATGAAAAATAGTAAGAAGGTGTTGTTATGGATTTACCCAAACGAAAGCCAACGAGATTAAAAGGATATGATTATAGCACACCAGGAGCATATTTTGTTACAATGTGTACACATAACAGAAAATATTTATTTTCAAATATTGTAGGGGCAATTCATGAATTGCCCGAAAATAAATTAACGCAATATGGAAAATATGTAGAACAGATTATCGAAATATTGCCTGAAAGGTTTAATGTGTCAATTCCTAAATATGTTATTATGCCAAATCATATTCATTTGATTATAGAAATTAACAATGATAACGAAAAACGGGCGATTCGTGAATCGCCCCTACAATACCATCGTTCTGTTATTGATAAAATGGTAGGATTTCTGAAAATGAATGTGTCAAAGAAAATTTATGATACATACCCTGATAAAATATGGCAGCGGTCATATCACGACTACATAATACGTGGTGAAAAAGATTATCAGAAAATCTGGGAATATATAGATACAAATGTGATAAAATGGGAATTAGATTGTTTTTACAATGACGAAAGGTCGTAGCGATTTTGCTACGACCTTTTATTGTCCTTAAGAGTACACCTCATAGGGAAATCTTTTTTTATAATGAGAGAAACTCTCTGATTTTATTATGTATTTTTTCGTAAGTTTC
>CAZMRY010000041.1:0-11779 GCA_964568815.1 uncultured Eubacteriales bacterium
ATCCTCGCTTGCCCCTAAAATATATTCTGCGTTTTCAATTCCGTTTAATTTTGCATTTGTTTTGGCATCTTCTACTGCAGACTCAACTATTTCAACCCCTGTTATTTTTTTTGCCTTATCTGAAAGATAAAGACCAATTGAGCCGATACCGCAGTAAAGGTCCATTAAATGACCGCAGTTTTCCCCTAAAAGCTCCCCTGCCTTGTTGTAGAGGACCTCTGTCTGTTTTGAATTAACCTGAAAGAATGAATGAGGGGAAATATTGAATTTTGTGTTTCCTATATAGCCCTCTATGGTATCTGTGCCGTATATGGTTATATTTTTTTCGCCGAGTATTACATTTGTGTCCTTACTGTTTACATTTATTATAATGCTTTTTATTTCAGGACAGACAGCTAAAAGCTCCTTTGTTAAAACATTTGTGAAAGGCAGCTTTGATGTTTTTGAAACTAAAACAACCATAGTATTGTTTTTTGAATGTCTTGTATATAAATGACGGATTTGTGCCTTTGTTTTTTTGATGTAGTCAGAAACAACCTTTAAAATTTCTTCGTCTTTCTCATTTTGCATAAGACAGGAATTAATTGGCACAAGTCTGTGACTTCTTGATGCATAAAAACCATAGGTTTCACCCTCAAAGGGGTACTGTGCCTTGTTCCTGTAGTTATATGGATTTTCCGCACCTATGCAGTCTGCCACCTCAACAGGAACAGAGCAGTATTTTTTCATACATTCCTCTACCTGTTTTTTCTTGATTTCAAGCTGTTTTTTGTAAGAAAGGTGCAGAAAATTACACCCACCGCACTTAAAAAATGCAGGGCATTTTGGTTCACATCTTTCCTCTGACTTTGTTATAAGCTTTTCGATTTTGCCGAATGCATGAGTAGATAAAACCTTTAATATTTTAATTTCCGCAGTTTCGCCTTTAATCAAATATGGCACGAAAACCGTAAAATTATCTATTTTTACTATTCCTTCACCGCCAAAGCCGTCATCAACGGCAGTTGCTGTATAAATTTCATTTTTCTTTATCATTATTCATTTTGCCTTTTATGAATTTTATATATTTGCTCCAGTCATATCTGCTTAATGAGTGATTTCCATCCTTTAAGTGATAGCCGATTGTACCTTCGTGAAGCTCTTCGCCCGCTATTGGAAGTCTTTCTGGGTGAACAAAGCCCTTTTTACCATAAGCTTTATAAACCTTATCTGCAAGCACACAACTATAGTATTCACCATTTGGATCTGCCCAACCATCAAGGCTTGAAGACGCAACATACAAATATCTGGGTGCTATAAGAGAAAGAAGAAAATGCTGGTCAAACTCAAGCTTATCTTCGTTATTTATGTATTCTCTGTATTTAAGAGAAAACCAGTAAGGGAAACAAGTGTTTACAGCCTCTATGCTTTCGCCTCTTTTGTTAAAGCTTAATGCTGCACCGCCACAGCCTGAATTGTTTGAAATTGTGTATTTAAAGCGAGTATCTCTTGCACCTGTTAAAAGTGCGGTTTTGCCCAGTCTTGAATGTCCCGCAGCAGCAATGTTTTCTTTATCAATTTCATCAACTGTCTGCATATAATCCATAAGCATTATGGCAACAGTTGACCACAGGCAGATTTTTCCTGCTGTTTTTTCTTCTCTTTTTCCTATAAAGTGCCGTTCAAGACAGCTTATAAAACCGTCATCTTTATCGTCTGCAACATCTTTGTAGCCAAAGGCTGTAATTGCAAAACCGTTGTCGCAGATTTCTTCAACAGGACAATATTTATTGGGAAATACAGACTCAAAGCTTATAAACAAAAATGCAGGACATTTGTTTTCACAAACAGGAACAAAGGTCACAAAAGGAATTTGTGCCGTTTCGTCCTCAAAAACAACATTAAGTCTGAGTTCTTTTTTTATAATATTGCCTGAAAGCCATTTTTCTTCATTTACAAGCTCAAACTCTGTTTTATACTGAACATTTTTCAGATGTCCGTACTCTTCATCAAGCAAAAGCTTTAAAATCTTTTCTCTTTCAAAATCTTTTATTTCAGCATATTCAGTTTTTTTAAAATCTTCGTATGTTCTTAAATCAGGCTTATAGTTTTCGTAAAATTCACTGTATGTTATCATTTTTCCTCCAAAAAAATGCTCCCGGTCTTATCGGGAGCTATTTTATTATGCTTTATTCACTGAGCCAAAAAGTTCCATCTTTTCTTTAACTGTAGCCTTGATAGCTTCAACACCGGGAGCTAAAAGCTTTCTTGGGTCAAAGCCTTTGCCCTCTAAGTCTTTGCCTGCTTCAACATACTTTCTTGTTGCAGCTGCAAATGAAAGCTGACATTCTGTATTTACATTGATTTTTGAAACACCAAGTGAAATTGCTTTTTTAATCATATCTTCAGGAATACCTGTACCGCCGTGAAGAACAAGTGGCATTGGAGTTGTTGCCTTTGAAATTTCTTCAAGAACATCAAATCTGAGACCTGCCCAGTTTGCAGGATATTTACCGTGAATGTTACCGATACCTGCTGCAAGCATATCAACACCAAGGTCTGCAATCATTTTACATTCGTTAACATCTGCAACCTCGCCGCCGCCAACAACGCCGTCTTCTTCTCCGCCGATTGAGCCAACCTCTGCTTCAACAGAAATACCCTTTGAGTGAGCGATGTTGATGATTTCTTTTGTTTTTTCAATATTTTCTTCGATTGAGTAATGTGAACCGTCAAACATAACTGATGAAAAACCTGCTTCAATTACCTTTAAAGCGTGTTCATAGCTACCATGGTCAAGGTGGAGAGCAACAGGAACTGTTATTCCCATTTCTTTAATCATACCGTTAACCATACCAACGATTGTTGTGTATCCTGTCATATATTTACCTGCACCCTCAGATACACCTAAGATAACAGGTGAATTGTTTTCCTGTGCAGTCTGAAGAATAGCCTTTGTCCACTCAAGGTTGTTGATATTAAACTGACCAACTGCATATTTTCCTTCTTTTGCCTTTTTAAGCATTTCTGCTGCTGAAACTAACATTTGTTTTCCTCCAAAATTTTCAATTTTCTTTATTATACATTTTTAAGATTAATATGTCAACATTTTTCAAGAATAATAAGCTGTGATTCATAGTCTTTACCATCAGAAATAACAAGACCGATATTCATAAGAACATCACCGCCGTATTTCTTACCGCTCGACTTTTCAATATACATTGCATTTTCGTCAAGACCCTGGAATTTAAGTCTTTCCGGAGACTGATTTGCTCTGCCCATAACAGTAACATAAATTGTAACGCATTTTGATTTATCCTCTGCAACATAAGAGAAGCAGGCATTTTTGCTTCTGTAAACATTCTTTTCATCATAAGGCGAACGCAAACGGTACATCTGTCCGTAATGGATAGTATCTCTTAATTCTTTAAATTCCTTAATCTGCTCTTTCATAGCATCAAGCTCGCTCTGCGGAACAGATAAAAGGTCTATTTCATAACCAAAGGTTCCGCACATTGCCACATATCCTCTTGTGGATAAAGGTGTGCTTCTTCCTATCTGATGATTAGGACTGAAGGAAACATGAGCACCCATTGTTGTTGCAGGCATAACCATACTTGTGCCGTACTGAATATAGCATCTTTCTATTGCGTCAGTATCATCACTGCACCAAACCTGAGGTACATAATAGAGCATACCTGCATCATATCTTCCGCCGCCGCCTGCACAGCCCTCTATAAGCACATCAGGGAACTTTGTTGTAATTTCTTCTAAAATATCATAAAGGTTTAAAACATATCTGTGAGAAATTTCACAGAACTGTTCAGGATTAAGCTCCATTGAACCGATTTCTGCAAAAATTCTGTTCATATCCCATTTAACATAGGAAATGTTTGCTTTTGTCAGCATATCTGTTAAAAAGCCTTTAATATAATCGCAAACATCTTTTCTTGTTAAATCTAAAAGATGCTGAAATCTGCCAAGAGTGTTTTCTCTTTCGGGAGCTTTTAATACCCAATCAGGGTGTTTTCTTATGAGCTCCGAGTCGGGAGAAATCATTTCAGGCTCATACCATACACCAAATTTAAGTCCAAGGTCATTAACCTTTTCAGCAAGTCCGTCAAGTCCGTTCGGAAGCTTTTCTCTGTTCTCAAACCAGTCACCAAGAGAGGTTTTATCGTCGTTTCTCTTGCCAAACCAGCCGTCATCCAAAACTAAAAGCTCAACACCGATTTCCTTTGCCTTTTCACCAAGTGCTAATATTTTTTCCTCGTTAAAGTCAAAATATGTAGCCTCCCAGTTATTTAAAAGAACAGGTCTGTGTGCATCTCTGTATTTACCGCGAACAAGTCTTGTTCTGTATAATTTATGGTAAATTCTTGACATTTTGCCAAGACCTTCATCAGAGTAAACCATTACAACCTCAGGTGTTACAAAGGTTTCCCCTGCACCTAAATTCCAGCCAAAGTTGTTTGGGTTAATACCAATCATAACTCTTGAAGCATCGGCAGGATTAACTGCAACACCCTCATAGTGATTTCCGCTATAAAGTAAACTGAAGCCGTAAACCTCGCCCTCTGTTTCGGTCGCATTTGGTCTTGCAAGTCCTAAAAACGGACTATAGCTGTGCGAGCTTACACCGTTTAAGGTTTCAATATGCTGAACACCGTTGAAAAGAGGGTTTTTTTGTATCTGTCTTTCTCTTGCCCATGCACCGTAAAGGTGAACCATATCATAGTCCTTATCAGGGAAATCAACACTCATTGAAAGGGCAGAATTTAACTTAACAGTTTCATCTCCACAGTTTTTGATTTCAACATTTCTTGTGATTGCGTCAAGCTCTTCAAAAACTGTATATCTTAATGTAAATTCCATATTTTCAGCATCATCTCTTAAAACTAATTCAAGAGTTGTTGCTTCGTCATCATTTTCTACATAGGTTGCTGGCAGACCTTTAAGTTTTGGCTTACCCTTATAGATTTTATGGGATTTATAATATGGGTATGTAGCATTACTGCCGTTTGGGTAAATTGCCTCAAAGGCTGTAGGTCTTCTGTCTACAGAGCCTGCAAAGGAATATTCCTGCAAACTGCCGTCACTTGTAAACCATCCGTCTTCACCCTTAACCTCTCTGTCAATGTTTGTATGTGCCAGCGACTTCAAAATCATTGTTTCGGCAATACTTTCAAGATTATTAATCTTCTTTCCGTAATGCAAATGAATTGCAACTTTGTCCTCTAAAATAAAGAACACATAAGAGGAGCTTTTTGTCTTCAAATTAAAAGCCTTGTTTTTTTCATCATAAATAATTGGCATATTTTTCTCTCTCCTTTTCATCTCTACACCAAAGGTGTAACTTCACTCATAAAATGAACTTCACTGCTGAAAGCAACTTCACTGACGCAGTCAACTTCACATTCTCAGCTATTGTTTTTTGCAGTATTTATGGATTTTACAAGCATATATCTTATACTTCCGCACTCTTGCATAAGCGCTTTTTCCACATTGCTCGTTATACAGTCTGTGCCTGCAAGCAGCCCAATCCAATATTCAGTTTCTATACATTCCTTAAGTGCAATATGAAGCTTGTTAATAAAATCTGCTCTACTTGATGCATAATTTGCCTCATTAATATTAGCACCTATTGATGTTACACTCCTTGTAATTTGGCTTATAAGAACGCCTCTTCCTCTGCGTGAGTCTATTTCATCACACACTTTAATCACTTTTATTGCCAAATCTTTAGACTTATCCCGAAGTTTTGATTCTTTCATTTACTTACCCCTTTGTGAAGTTTTTGCCTTGCAAAAGTGAAGTTCTTCATTACATTCATAGTGAAGTTGTTTCACAGTGAAGTTTTACAAAGCAAAGTGAATAAATTTGCAAGCGGATTCATTTCGTCAGATACTCATAAGCCTTGTCAAGCTGGGTGTCTTCGATAACAGTTGCCTCCAAAACAAGATTTTGAATAAATGTCTGTGTTGTAAAGTCTAAATCACCGCAAGGGTAAAGACCTGTATCTGTCTGAAATCTTTTTACTGCTTCATCTAAAGTTGAATCAAAATACTCGTCCATATCGCCGTTGAAATATCTTAAAACTCTCAGTCTGTCTTTAAGGGCAATAATCTGTGAGTCTGAATCGCCGAGATAAAACTTCTTTTCAAATTTAAGAGGCTCAAAATCCTCTGCAGTTGCAATTCTTTTCACATTTGCAACATACTCATCAGGTGAAATTCCGACTTTGTCGATTATATCACCATTTGGTGTGAAGAATTCTGAAACTGTAAGCTTAATACCGCCGAAATCTCCCAGGCTTAAAGTGTTCTGCATTGTGCCTTTTCCGTAAGTTTTAACACCCATAAGTGTGCCTGCTTTGTGGTCTTTAATTGCAGCCGCAAAAATTTCTGCTGCAGATGCTGTGTTTTCGTTTATTAAAACAACAAGCTCCTGTCTTTCACCGTATCTTGGGTTAAAGTAAGTATACTCTCCTGTTCTTTTGTTTGAAACCTGAAGAAGTGGCTTGTCTTTTTCAATAAAGTTTGAAACAGCTGTAAGAGCTTCACTTGTAACACCGCCCGAATTGTTTCTCAAATCAACTATATACTTTTTGATGCCCTGTTTTTTGTATCCGCTTAAAGCATCTGTAAATTCCTGTCCTGTTACAGAGTTAAAGCTTATAATTCTTATATATGCAACATCTTTTTCAAGAAGTGTATGTTCAACAGTGTTTTCGTTAAGCTTTTCTCTTATAATTGTAAAGGTTATTTCTTTTCCGTCTCTTAAAACTGTTACATCAACAGGCGTTCCTGTTTCTCCTCTTGCCTTGCTTGCAACTGCATTGGAATCAAGACCTGTTACAACCTCACCGTTGATTTTATAAATGATATCACCTGCGAGCATACCTGCTTTTTCTGACGGTGCACCTTTAAGAAAACCCGTAACTATGCAGTTTTCGCCCTCGCTTGTAAGATATGCACCTATTCCCGAGTATTCTGACTCAACATAAGCGTAAAATTCTTCAAATTCTTCTTTTGTGTAGTATTTGCTGTGCTCGTCAAGACTGTCTAAAAGAGTTTTTGCAACATCTTCAAAAAGCTCAGGATTTCTTGTTAAAAGCTCTTTTAAAAGAAACTCTATAACAGCATCGTCATCCATTTCGTATTTGTAATTTACATCTATATACCCTTTAAGTGCGTTTGCAAGGTTATATGCCTGCTCACTTTCTGCATAAACAGATACCTGCATAAGCATTAAACCTGCTAAAATTAATGCTAAAATTCTTTTTTTCATTGTTTTTACTCTCCTTCCTTTTACAAAACTGAAACAAAATCGCTTAGATTGTGCTGATGAGTGATTTTATTCAGCTTTAACCAGTTGAACTCTGTATGCTCTGCCTACAGTTCCGCCCTTCTTAATTATTGTAAAAACATGAACCTCTTTATCTGCCCAGCTTGTATTAATTTCTTCTACAGATAAAATATTCTCTCTGTTGCAGAAAAGTGCATCGTCGAAATACGGAATTTCAACAAGCTCACCTTTTGCATCCTTTATAACAACTATTCTGTCCTCTTCATCAACAAAGTAAAGATTACCGCTGTATGTAGCTGAGTCTTCATAATCTTCTTCGTTTCTTTTAACAGTATCTTCTTTATGTGTAAAGCAGGTAACAAGTATCACCTGACCGTCTTTCTTATAAACATTAACCACATCACCCTGATTTAAAGCCTCAATTCCCTGCGGAAGAGTCTTTTGCTTAACAACCACAATATCCTTATACTCGTTTTCAGGATTATAATTAAGGTCTACTGCTTCGCCATTAAGGTCAAAGGTTCTTGTGGCAGTGAGTGAGTGATTTTCAAGAGTTACAACTCTTTTGTTATGGATTTTTTCAGGCTCGTTTTGTGTTGTTAAAACATTACTCAGAACAAGGTCTGAAGCAACCTCAAGCTTAAGCTTATCCTTAAAAAGCTTAATTGAGTTATAAAACATCTGCGCCGCTTCTTCTCTTGTTATAAGATTTGAAACACCTAAATTTGTACCGTCACCCTTTAAAATGCCGTTTTTGATTGCAGTTTCATAATACAGCCTTGCGTATTCCGGCTGAGGGGGCACATCTGCAAACTCTGTTACATAGTTTTCTTTTTCTGCAACATCTAAACCAAAAACATTTACCATCCAGAGTGCAACCTCGCCTTTTGTTGCAGGCTCGTCTTTTCTGAAAGGTGATTTTGAGTAATCTGCATCCATAGATGCCATATAATCTTCAATGCTTAAAATTTTAAAGTCTACTGCAAGACGCACATAACCATCTGCCCATGAACATATTTTGTTATACTTTTCAGGATTTTCAAGCCTTTGTTTTCTTATGGTTTCAACATAACCGTTTGCCTCATTTTCCATACCTGCCGCCCTGAAAATCATAGCTAAGGCCTCTGCTCTTGTTAAATTTGCGTCAGGCTCAAAGTTACCGTCAAAGCCGTTCATAATGCCAAGAGCCGCAACTGTGTATATTGCATCATTTGACCAGTGGTCAACAGGCTTGAACGCCATATCCGTAAAGCTTATTTTTCTTACTGTGTTGTAAAAGCTTTGGGTACCTTCATAACTCTCCGCAAAAGCCACATTTGAGCAAAGAATTAAAAGTACAATCAAAACCGCCGTTATTTTTTTCATTTACCAGTTCCTGCCTTAATACAAAGTTCATTGAAAGAATTAACCATATTTCCCATTTCAAGCACATATGCAAGCTTTATCATTCCGCCATCTTCATCAAGGTATGCGTCAATATAGTCAGTTATAACATTGATGCTTAAATTACCGTATGGAGTTGCATAGCTTCCTGCATATTTAAGACCTGGTGCAAACTGCATCTGTGATGCAAAATTGCCCTCTTTTATCATTGTCATTCCTGAGCTGTCAAGAACGATTTTTGTTGTATAGGAATCCTCTGCCTGAGTATCTATATGGGTATATGTAATTACTGCTTTTTCTTTTGTGTATTCATAGGTACCCTCGCACATAATCTGTGACTCGTTTTTTTCACCGTCTATGTCCTGAAGCCCCGTTACCTGAACTATTACTTTCATTCTACAAAATTCTCCATTGCAAGTTCTATTAATTTATCCACGATTTCCCCTTTACCGTAGCCTGATTCCTGAAGAAGCATAGGATACATACTTATACCTGTAAAGCCGGGGATTGTGTTTATTTCGTTTAAGTATATTTCGCCTGTTACCTTGTGAACAAAGAAGTCAACTCGGCTCATTCCCTTAAGCCCCATTGCCTTGAACACCTTAACAGCTGTTTCTCTTACCTCGTTTGCCTTTCTTTCTGAAAGGATTGCAGGGATAACAAGCTTTGAGTCTGAAACATATTTTGCCTCGTAATCGTAAAATTCCTTGGTTGGTATAATTTCACCTAAAACCGATGCAAAAGGCTCTGTGTTTCCTATAACTGCACATTCAACCTCTCTTCCGTCTATAAATTCTTCAACAAGAATTTTTCTGTCAACCTTTGCAGCATTTAAAAGATGCTCTTTTAAATCTTTTTTGTTATGAGATTTACCGATACCCACAGATGAACCTGCATTTGCAGGCTTGATAAATACAGGATATTCAAATTTTTCCTCTATCCTTCTGATAGCTTCATCTATGTCTTCTTCTGCGTAAACCGTAAGCCAGTCAGCCTGATTAATTCCGCAGTCCTTAAAAACAAGCTTTGCCGTAGGTTTATCCATACAGATAGCAGAACCAAGCATTTCAGGTCCTACACATGGAATTTTAGCAAGCTCGCAAAGACCCTGAATTGTACCGTCTTCACCGAATTTACCGTGCAGAACAGGGAAAACCACATCAATTTCAATATTTTTAATTTCATCATCAAAAACAATAAGACCGTCTGAGGTGTCAGGGCTTAAAATTGCCTTTTTGATGTTTTTGTTTATGTAGCTTCCGTCTCTTATGCTGTCTGTGTCCCCTTCAAAAAGGTGCCACTGACCTTCCTTTGTAATTCCGACTTTTATAACATTATATTTTTCTTCATCAAGTAAATCAATTACATTTGCGGCAGATATCAGTGACACATCATGTTCTGTAGACTGACCGCCGAATAATACAAGTACATTTAACTTTTCCATTTTTTTGCCTCCTGATTTCTTGTTGCGAAGCAACACATATCGAGTGCATTCGTTCATCGTAGGGGCGAATCACGATTCGCCCGCGGGACATTCGTGAATGTCCCCTACAAAAATATTCACACTCAACATAAGCACATCTTATTATATTATATAATAACACGCTCTTTTTTTCAACCACTTATTGAAAAATAAATTCATTTGGTGTATAATAAACAAAAAAACGAAAGGTGATAACTTTAATGGGATTATTTAACAATTACAGCAAGCCGGGTCCGGGCGTAAGCAAAGACGAAAAAAAGAAAAAAGGACTTATATTATTCTTTGAGCTTTTAACAAGAAAGTTTGGTGCATATATAACTTTAAACATTGTGTATCTTTTTACATTAATACCTGGAATAATTGCAACCTGGTTTTCTCTTATGTTCTGTATCAGCGACCTTGTTGATACTCAGGAGGGTGCAGCAGCTCTTGTTTCGATTGTTTCCATAATTGCAATTTTAGTTTCAATTCTTTTCAGCCTCAGCCCTTGTTCATCAGGATACTTTTATGTTTTAAGAAACTTTTCAAGAGAAGACAACGCCTGGGAATTTGCTGATTTCTGGGGCAAGTTCAAGGCAAACGCAGGTAAAAGCATAATAGCCTTTGTTATAGATACCGTTCTTGTGTGTGCATCATTCTTTGCAATAAGAATTTACATTCTTGCTTCTGCACTTTTTGGTACAACTACACTTATTATGCTTGGTGCATTTTTACTTATTCTTCTGTTCTTTATGCTTTCACAGCCTTATAAATGGATGATGATTGTAACCTTTGATATGAAGCTTTTTACAATTTACAAAAACTCATTTCTTTTATTGTTTGTTGATGCGAAAAGGAACGGACTTTACCTTTTATCAGTTCTTTTCTTCTGGCTTGTTATGTATCTTTTATCAACCGTTTCAGCAGGACTTATTACAATGATAGTTCTTTCAGTTATCGGCATAAGCACATACGGACTTATTCTCTGTATAAATACATATCCGACAATCAAAAAATTCTTAATAGACCCACAGGAGAAATAATATGAATGTAAAAGAAAGATTTATAGAAATTTATAATGCCAACATAAAAAGAGAGGGAGCAGACAAGCTTCTTGCCTATCTTCTTGAAAGCGATTTTTTCGAGGCACCTGCCTCCGCGAGATTTCACAGCTCCTACGAGGGCGGACTTGCAGAGCACAGCATAAAGGTTTACGAGTGTTTAAAAGCATACCTGGACAGACAAAGAGTTAAAGAGGTATATGGAATTCAGTACAGCGACGAGACAATCGCCATCACAGCACTTCTTCACGACCTTTGTAAAATAGGCTGTTATCAGAAAGGGTTCAGAAATGTAAAGGACGAAACAGGAAAGTGGCAACAAGTGCCTGCCTATAATTTTAACGACCCTCTTCCATACGGACACGGAGAAAAGTCAGTTTATATTATTTCAGGCTTTATGAAGCTTAAAAGAGAAGAGGCATTTGCCATAAGATATCATATGGGCTTTTCAAACACAGACGATAAAAACTCCGTTGGAAAAGCCTTTGAGCAGTTTCCTTTAGCATTTGCTGCCTCCGTTGCGGATATGGAGGCTACATATTTCCTTGAAAAGGAAGAATAAATTTATTGCCAAATTTAAATGGGT
>CAZMRY010000042.1:0-11658 GCA_964568815.1 uncultured Eubacteriales bacterium
AATAAAAGCTATAGAGGACAAAGTGGAAAAGGGTAAATAGTACTTGTGTCAAGTCCATACAATTTAAAAGATTAGTTTGCCGATTTTAAATATTTACATATCGGGCAGGAAAATCTAATATTCCTGCGGGTTCTAAGGAAAAGTGTTCGAGGAAAACTTGTAGGGGCGATTCACGAATCGCCCGAATAATAGGAAAAAGTAGTAGGTCCTAATACGAGCTTGCGAGTATCAAGGTTCTCCGAAACATAGAAATCTTTGATTTCGTTATGTTTCGTGATGGTTCTTATTATTCACTGTTCTCCGGTCTTGACAAAATCATAGTAAGGATGTCGAAAAAAGTCGAGAGCAAAAATGCCTCCCTTGCCTAAAGGGAGGCTCAGACTGCTGACAAAGTCCTTTACACCTCATCCGTTTCGCTTTGCTCAACACCTTCTCCTTGAGGAGAGGCTCCGCCGACAGGCGGTGGTGAGGTGTAGATTGCAAAGCAATCGTCAAAAAGATGGGTTTGTCATTAACTTGAAGTGTCCTTAGGGACACTTCTCATAATCACAGTTCTTTTATTATTGCAACTCGTTTTGCAGCTTCGCTTAAACTTTTTTCATACGCAAATTCTTCCGTTGAGTGAATTCTTCCGCCACTTATTCCTATAGAATCTACCGTTGGTATTCCACATTGTGTTGTGTATGCCGCATCGGATCCACCCCGTGCAACACCGCCTTTAAGTATTGGCATACCATTTTTCTGATAAATTTCATTGAATTCATCAATTTTATTAAACAATTTCTCCATTTTTATCACCTTTTCTATTATAGCACTTTTATTGTTGTTTATAAAATCATTTTTGGTGATTTTCAACCAAAATTATTATTAATCATTCATTATTAATTTGTACTCAGCGGCACATTGACTACATCATTCAGTCTTTATAGGGGGCTTTTTATTTTTATCATCTTGTTTTTTTATTGACTTTATTATATAATAAGAAAAAATAACTACTGTAAGGAGAAAGAAATATGAATTGTATTGTTGCACAGTCCGGCGGTCCTACTGCCGCAATAAATGCCACACTTGCAGGTGTTATAAAAGGTGCATTTATTAATAATTTCGATAATGTTTACGGAAGTGTTAACGGAATTGAGGGTATTTTAAACAACAACATTGTTAACCTCAATGTTTTTAAAGACGAGAAAAAGTTTGCACTTTTAAAGCAGACTCCTTCTGCTTTTTTAGGCTCATGCAGATTAAAGCTCCCTGAATATACAAAAGACGAAGAAATTTTTGAGAAAATCACAGGCTTTATGCTTGAAAAAGATATAAAATACTTTTTCTATATCGGCGGTAACGATTCTATGGACACAGTTGCTAAATTAAACCGCTATGTTAAAGCAAAAAATATAGACATTAAATGTATGGGCGTTCCAAAAACCATTGATAACGACCTTCCTGTTACAGACCACACCCCTGGCTTTGGTTCTGCTGCAAAATATATTGCAACAACAGTTCGTGAAATTACCTGCGACAGCAGAGTTTACGATAAAGACACCGTTACAATTGTTGAAATTATGGGAAGAAGTGCAGGCTGGCTTACTGCCGCATCTGCCCTTGCAAGAAGATATGAGGGCGACGGTCCTCACCTTATCTACCTTCCTGAAAGAGATTTTGACATTGAAAAATTCCTTTCTGATTTAACAGAGGTTGTTAAAAAAGAAAAGAATGCAGTTGTGTGCGTTTCAGAGGGAATTAAGGACAAAGACGGTACATACATCTGCGAAAAAACATCAAGCGGTCTTTACGACACCTTCGGTCACAAATATTTAAGCGGTACTGCAAAGGCTCTTGAAGATTTAGTAAGAGAAAGACTCGGCTTTAAGGTCAGAGGTGTTGAATTAAGCGTTTGCCAGAGATGTGCAGGCCACATTATATCGCTCCGTGACATTGAAGAGGCTGTTCTAATCGGCAAGTCCGCAGTTGAATTTGCGCTTATGGGTAAATCAGGCGAAATGGTATTTTATAAGAGAGTTTCAAATGACCCTTATAAAATCAACATTGAAAGCCACAATATTGAAGACATTGCAAATTTAGAGCAGACTGTTCCTGACAATATGATTAACAAAGACGGCAATGATGTTACAGAAGATATGCTTATCTACTTAAAGCCTCTTATTGAGGGAGAATATCCTGTTATTTATGAAAATTCTCTTCCTGAAATTATAACTTTGAGGGAAATTGTATGAATTTTTCAAGAGCAAAAAGCTACTTAATAGTTGTATTTGTAATAGTTAATCTATTTTTGATTTATCATCTGTTTTCTATGTCTAAGTCTGACACAATTTCAAACGAAACAGTTGAAAATACAATATCAATTCTTGCACAAAAAAATATAAAGGCAGATAAAGAGCTTATAAAAGTTACCACAGACAACCTTTTTTATCTTAACCTTAAAAATCCTCTTGCAGACAGGGAAAGCTTTATAAATTCTCTTGAGGGAAAGGTTACTATAACAGAAAAAGGCTTTGAGTTTATACCCGAAAACAAAAATCTTAAATTTAAGTTTCTTCTTCCAAGCTACGATGCCGCAAAACAGGCACTTTCTCATTTAAAGGACTGCGGACTTTCAGCAAAATATCTTGAATGTACAGGAACTCTTGATATGGGAGAGGGAGTTTATAAGGCAAACTTTATCCAGAGCTTTGAGGGTTATGATATTTACAACACAAGTATAGACATTTTTTATAAAGAAGGTCAGGTTATAAGTGCATCAGGTGTTTACTATGACATAGACTCTTTTTCTTCACCTGAAGAAAGTATTAAAACCCAGACTGAAATTCTAATAAGATTTTCAGGTGATATACAGGAAAAATGTACTGTAAAATCAATAGAAAGCGGATACTTCACCGAAACCTTTGAAAATGAATATTCAATGATTTCCGCTCTGCCTTGTTTTAAAATTACCACAGACAACGGAAACAAATACTACTACGACGCAGTTTTATCAACGCTTCTCAAAATTGATGAATTTTAAGCCTCTAGCGAATTTTAGTGCTTTTATGTATAGGTAAACATAAAAATACCGTCTTTTAAAATTAGGCGGTATTTTTTATTTTTTACTTGCTTTTATGATGTTTTTGTGTTATAATTTATGGGTAGAAAATTATATCTTGAAATACTTACAAAAGGATGAAAATATATGAAAAACAGCATACAGGTATGGAGGGAGGTTAAGGAGCGTATCAAGAACAGCGGTGCTATCTCCGAGGTGCAGTACAACACCTGGATTGATTTCATCACCGAGGCGGAATTTAAAAATAATATTCTTTATTTATGGGTTCCAAACAGTGTTGTTAAAACCGCCATTGAAGAAAGATATGTTGACCTTATTACAACCTCTGTATTTAAAACAACAAAAAAAGAATATATGCTTTATGTTCTTTTAACAGGAACAAAAGCACCTGAAGAAATTGAGGTTATTGAAAAAATAAATAACCCAATTATCAAAAACGACGAAACAAAACTTAATCCTAAATACACATTTGAAAACTTCGTTGTCGGCAATTCAAACAGATTTGCACATGCATACGCCTTATCTGTTGCAGAACAGCCCGGCGGAAGATTTAACCCTCTTTACCTTTACGGTAAATCAGGACTTGGCAAAACACATCTTTGCCATTCAATCTGTCATTTTATGAGACAGACAAAGGAAAACACAAGAATTGTTTATGTTTCCTCTGAAAAATATACAATTGACTTTATCTCATCCCTGCAGAACAAAACTCAGGATGTTTTCAGAGAAAAATACAGAAATCTTGATATTTTAATTGTAGACGATATTCAGTTTATTGCAGGTAAGGAATCAACTGTTGAAGAATTTTTCCATACATTCAACTATCTTTATGAAAACGGAAAACAGATTGTTTTAACATCTGATAAACCGCCAAAGGATATTGACAATATTGACGAAAGATTAAAACAAAGATTTGGTATGGGTTTAACTATTGACATTACACCTCCTGATTTTGAAACAAGAGTTGCAATCTTAAAGAACAAGGCAAAAGACCTTGGTGCATCTTTTGCAGATGAGGTTTATGTTTACATTGCAGACAACATCAAATCAAACATAAGAGAGCTTGAGGGTGCACTTAACAAGCTAACTGCATTTAAAGAAATAAACCCTGATATTCCTATTAACGAAAATACCTGTGCGGATATTTTAAAAGAATCTGTATCAGATGATGAAATTACATACAGCTATGATATTGTTAAAACGGCAGTATGCAAATACTTCCATATAACAGAAGAAGAGCTTACAGGCAAAAGCAGAAGAAAAGAATATGTTGTTCCAAGACAATATTGTTTTTACCTTTGCGAAAAGTATGTTAAAAAGGCAACATCTATTGCAATCGGCAGAGAGTTTGAAAAAGACCATTCAACTATTATTTACGGCATAAACAAAATTAAAGACGAAATTAAAAACAAAAATCAGAAAACGATTACAGTTATTGAAGACATTAAAGCATTAATGCACAATTAATGTGGAAAAGTTAAAAACTCTTTGTGGAAAAGGTTGATAAAAAATCCCCTGTTTATAATCACAAAAATTTTAAACAGACTTTTAAACAGCTTGTCCACATAAAAAAATCTTTAAAACAAGGCTTTTTTTGAGTTTTCCACACAATTAACAAGCCTACTGCAAACTAATTCTATAATAATACATTTATATCATTCATTTTTAGATTGATATTATTCATTTTTTTCGAGAGGACGGGTGTCTATTATGAAATTTACATGTCTCAGAGAAGATATTTTAAGCGCTGTTATGAAAGCTGAAAAAGCAGTTTCTCCAAAATCAACACTTGCTGTTATGGAAGGCATATTGATTGAGGCTGAAATAGATAAGGTTTATATCAGCGGTAATGACCTTGAAATTGCAATTGAAGCTTCATTTCAGGCAAGAGTTGAAAGAACAGGAAGAATTGTTTTAAATTCAAGAATGTTCACAGACATTATAAGAAAAACAGGCGGAGTTGATGTAACCTTTGAGGTTGGTGAAAATTATCATACAACTATTACATCAGGTCCTGCTGTGTTTAAAATTGCAGGCATTAATGCAGACGAATTTCCTGATACCTACGACTTTGAAATAAGCGACAGTATTATTATAGAAAGCAAAGTTTTAAAGGATATGATAAGACAGAGTATTTTTGCAGCAAGCAAGGATACCTTCAGACAGATTTTAACAGGTGAGCTTTTCAGAGTTAAAGACAATATTTTAAATGTTGTTGCAATTGACGGTCACAGATTTGCTATAAGAAGAGAAGAGCTTATTAAATCAGGTGATGTTAAAGACTTTGTTGTTCCTCACAGAACACTTAACGAGCTTATGAAAATATTATCTGATGAAGGTGATATTGAAATTTATCCTTCAAAGAAATATATAATGTTTGAGTTTGGTAACTGCAAGCTCTTTTCAAGAACTCTTGAGGGCGATTTCTTTGACTATGAAAATTTAGTTAAAACTGAATGTTCAATCAAATTAAAAACAAAAGTAAAAGAATTAAAAAGCTCTTTTGAAAGAGTTTTACCTATTTTATATGATGAAAAGAAAGCTAAAAGCCCTGTTCGTTTAACCTTATATGAAAACGAAGTAACAGTAGACTGCGTAACCTTAACAGGTACAGTTCATGACAGAGTTGATGTTGAAAAATTATATGGCGGAGATATTGAGATTGGTTTTGTAAACCAGTATCTTTTAGATGCTTTTTCTGCCTGTGATGACGAAGAAGTTTTTGTTGAATTTTCAACGCCGCTTTCCCCTATGCTTTTAACGCCTGTTGAGGGTGATAAATTCTTCTACTTTGTACTTCCTGTTGTACTTAAGAAATAATGTATATTTATTTAGGCAACGGATATGTTTTAGACGACGAGGATATTTTAATTATCTCTGATTTCGACAGGGTTACAAGAACTCCTGCCTCAAAGAATTTTATAAACAATCAGCTTAAAAATAATGAGGCTGTTGTTATATCGGAGGTAAGGGACTGCAAGACTTTTGCATTAACTGTTGATAAAAACGGAAAGGAAATTCCTTATTTTTCGCCGCTGAATTATAACTTAATTGTTAAAAACAACATAAAAGGCGATTTTTTCGACGGAGAAGATTATGTTCGTAAAAAAACTAATTCTTAAAAATTACAGAAATTATGAAGACCTTGTTTTTGAGCCTGAAAGAGAAACAAATTTAATTTACGGTAAAAACGGTCAGGGAAAAACAAACATTGTTGAGGCAATAAACTTTTTTGCATCCCTAAGAAGCCACAGAGTTTCAAAACACAGAGATTTAATTAAATATAATGAAGAATTTGCAAGCCTTACTCTTATTTTTGAAAATAATGACAGAGAATTTGAGGCAAAAATAACTCTTCTTCCTGATGATAGAAGAAGAATGGAATTAAACGGTTCAAAAATCGTAAAAAATTCTGAGCTTATTGGTCTTTTTAATGCAGTTATGTTTTCGCCTGAGGATTTTCTTATTATAAAAGAAGGTCCCTCTGAGAGAAGAAGATATATTGATATTGCAATCAGTCAGGTTAAACCAAATTACTTTAACTGTCTTGTTGAATATAACAAGGTTTTAAAGATGAAAAATAAAATACTCAAAGAAGACGGAGATTACTCTGATTTAATTGATGTTTATAATGAAAAATTAGCAAGTCTTGGCGGAGATATAATTTTCTACAGAAATAAATATATTGAATTCATTAAAACATTAACAGATAAGCTCCACAGAGAAATTACTCTTTCTCTTGATAAATTTGAAATTAAGTATGAAAGCTGTATTACTCCCGGTGAAAGACGGTCTATGCAGAAAGAATATCTTAAAAAGTTAAATAAAATAAAATCAAAAGAAATTTTTGAAAGAACCTCGCTGTTTGGAATACAAAGAGAAGATATAGGCTTTTTTATAAACGGTAACAGAGTCAGAGAATTTGCATCTCAGGGACAGCAAAGAACTGTTATTTTAATATTAAGGCTTACTCAGGCTGAATACATTAAAGAAATTAAAGGGGAATATCCTGTACTTCTTTTAGATGATATTTTATCTGAGCTTGACAGCGAAAGAAGAAAATATCTGTTAAATGAAATTAGAAACAAACAGGTAATTATAACATCTACCGATAAAGGTAGCTTTGCAAGAAGAAAAAATACAAAATTAATTCATATAGATAACGCGAAAATAATTTCATAAAAGAAAGGAATGGTACATTAAAATGGCAATAGAGCATTATAACAGTAATGACATACAGGTTCTTGAGGGCTTAGAGGCTGTACGAAAAAGACCTGGTATGTATATTGGCTCAACTTCAGCAAGAGGTCTTCATCATCTTGTTTACGAAATCGTTGACAATGCTATTGACGAAGCTTTGGCAGGATTTTGTAAGAATATTTATGTTTCTATCAACGAGGATAATTCCATTACTGTTGTAGACGACGGCCGTGGTATTCCTGTAGGTATTCAGGAAAAAACAGGTCTTCCTGCTGTTGAAGTAGTATTTACTATTCTCCACGCAGGCGGTAAATTCGGCGGTGACGGCGGATATAAGGTATCAGGCGGTTTGCACGGTGTTGGTGCATCTGTAGTTAACGCCCTTTCTTTATGGACAAAGGTTCAGGTTAAAGACGGTAAAAACATCCACGAAATAGAATTTCAGAGAGGTAATAAGGTTGTTGACCTTCATATTGTCGGCGAAACCACAGAAAAAGGTACAACTGTTCACTTTATGCCTGACCCTGAAATTTTTGAAGAAACTGTTTTTGATTATACTATTCTTTTAAAGAGATTAAGAGAACAGGCATACTTAAATGGCGGTATCAAAATCATTTTAGAAGACAAAAGAGAAGAAAAACAGGTTAAAGAGCTTTTTTATGAAGGCGGTATCAAGTCTTTTGTTGAAGATTTAAATAAAAATAAAGAGTGCCTTGGGGATGTTATGTACTTTATTGCAGAAAAAGAAGACTCAACAGTTGAAATTGCAATGCAGTACAACACAGAATATAACGAAAAGGTTTTAACCTTTGCAAACGGTATCAATACAATCGAGGGCGGTACTCACGAGGTTGGCTTTAAAAATTCACTTTCAAGACTTTTAAATAACTGGGGCAGAAAAAATAATGTCTTAAAAGAAGAAGAAAAGCTTTCAGGTGAAGATACAAGAGAAGGCTTAACTGCAGTTGTTTCAGTTAAATTAACAGAAGCTGAATTTGAAGGACAGACAAAAACAAAGCTCGGAAACAGCGAGATGAGAGAGTTTGTAACCTCTGTTATGAATGAAAAATTCGGCGATTTCCTTGAAGAAAATCCACAGATTGCAAGATTAATTGTTGAAAAGAGTATATCTGCCGCAAGAGCAAGAGAAGCTGCAAGAAAAGCAAGAGAGGCAACAAGAAGAAAATCACCGCTTGAGTCAAACTCAATGCCCGATAAGCTTTTTGACTGTCACGAAAGAGATAATACAAAAACTGAAATTTATATCGTCGAGGGTGACTCTGCGGGAGGTTCAGCAAAGGGCGGAAGAGACAGTAATTATCAGGCTATTCTTCCACTTTGGGGTAAAATGCTCAATGTTGAAAAAGCAAGAGTTGACAAAGTATACGGAAACGAAAAATTACTTCCTGTTATAGTTGCACTCGGTGCAGGTATTGGTCAGGAATTTGATATTACAAAGCTAAGATATGACAAAATCATAATTATGGCGGATGCCGATGTTGACGGTGCTCATATACAGACACTTCTTTTAACATTCTTCTTCAGATTTATGCCACAGCTTATTGAAACAGGTCATGTTTATTTAGCAAAACCGCCTCTTTATAAGCTTTCAAGAGGTAAAAAGTCACAGGTTGCATATTCTGATGAAGAAAGAGACAGAATTTCTGAAGAATTTAAAGCAGGTGACGAAAATGCCAAGGTTGATATAGCAAGATATAAAGGTCTTGGTGAAATGGACCCTAAAGAGCTTTGGGAAACAACTATGAATCCTGAAAACAGAATTTTAATAAGAGTTACACTTGAAGATGCAATTTCTGCAGACGAAACCTTCTCAATCCTTATGGGTGACGAGGTTGAGCCAAGAAAGAAATTCATTGACGAAAACGCAAAATATGTTACAAATCTTGATATTTAAGGAGGTGGAGCACGATGGCTAAAAAATTTGAAAACAATAATGATACTAATTTCGTAGAAAATTTAGAGCATCAGACTATTATTGATATAGATATTGAAAAAAGAATGAAAGAGGCTTTTATTGACTATTCTATGTCAGTTATTATAAGCCGTGCCCTGCCTGATGTTAGAGACGGACTTAAGCCTGTTCACAGAAGAATACTTTATGCTATGTTTGAAGAACATTTAACAGCAGACAAGCCATTCTTCAAATCTGCTACAACAGTAGGTAATGTTATCGGCAGATACCATCCGCACGGCGACGCATCTGCATACGATGCCCTTGTTCGTATGGCACAGGACTTTTCACTCCGTTATCCTTTAATTGACGGACACGGTAACTTCGGTTCAATCGACGGTGACCCACCGGCTGCATACCGTTATACAGAAGCAAGAATGAGCAAAATCTCAAACGAGCTTCTGGCTGATATTGATAAAGATACAGTTGATTTTGTTCCAAACTTCGACGAAAAAAGAAAAGAACCTGTTGTACTTCCAACAAGAATTCCTGTTCTTCTTTGTAACGGATGCTCAGGTATTGCCGTTGGTATGGCAACAAATATACCTTCTCATAACTTAAGAGAGGTTATAAATGCTGCAATTGCACAGATTGACAATCCTGATATTACTGTTGATGAGCTTATGGAGTACATTCAGGGACCCGACTTCCCAACCCGTGCTACAATTATGGGCAGAGGCGGTATACGTTCTGCTTATGAAACAGGCAGAGGTAAAATTGTAATCCGTGCAAAAACAGAAATAGTTGAAAGCGGAAGAGATGACAGATACTCAATTATAATTTCAGAAATTCCTTACCAGGTTAATAAATCTGTTCTTGTTAAATCTATTGCAGATTTAGTTAAAGATAAAAGAATTGAGGGAATTGCTGATATTCGTGACCTTTCATCTGACAGAGCAGGTATTAAAATAGTAATTGATTTAAAGAGAGATGCAAACCCACAGGTTGTTTTAAACCATCTGTTTAAGTTTACAAGACTTCAGGACAGCTTTTCAATCAATATGCTTGCTATTGAAGACGGAAAGCCTGTTACATTAACACTTAAAGGTTATCTTGATAACTATATCAAGTTCCAGGAAGAAATCGTAACAAGAAGAACAAAATTCGATTTAGAAAAAGCAAAAGCAAGAATGCACATTTTAGAGGGTTTAAGAATTGCCCTTGCAAATATTGATGCAGTAATTAAAGTAATAAGAGAATCATACGATGATGCTAAAGAAAAGCTCATGGAAAAATTCGGTTTCTCAGAAATTCAGGCGCAGAGTGTTCTTGATATGAGACTCGCACAGCTCCAGAGACTTAATGGTGAGAAAATTGATACTGAATTTGAAGAGCTTAAAGCTAAATGTGAGGAATACGAGGCAATTCTTTCTGATGAAAGCAAGCTTTTGGAAACAATTAAAGAAGAATTAACTGAAATTGCTGAAAAATATGGCGACGACAGAAGAACAAGCATTGAGGCTGCAATTGATGATGTAGATTATGAAGACTTAATCGCAGAAGAAAGTGTTGTTATAACTCTCACACACTTTGGTTATGTTAAGAGACTTACAACAGACACATACAGAAGTCAAAAGCGTGGCGGAAAAGGTATTTCAGCCCTTTCAACAAGAGAAGAAGACTTCGTTGAAAGAATATTTACCTGCTCAACCCATGACCATCTGTTGTTCTTCACAAACCTTGGAAGACTTTATCACTTAAAGGCATACCAGATTCCTGAGGGCAGCAGACAGGCAAAGGGCTCTGCAATAGTTAACCTTCTGCCGTTAATGCCACAGGAAAAGGTTACAACAATTATTCCATTGTCTGAATTTGAAGATGAAAAGTATCTTACAATGATAACAAAGAAAGGTCTTATCAAGAAAACCTTAATCGGTGATTATAAGACAAACAGAAAAGGCGGTATTTATGCTATCTCCTTTAATGAAGATGATGAGCTTATCAATGTAATGGTAACAACAGGACAAAGCCAGATATTTGTTGCAACAAACAAAGGAAAGTCTATAAGATTTGACGAAAATGATGTTCGTGCAATGGGAAGACTTGCACACGGTGTTCGTGCAATTAACCTTGCAGATGATGACTATGTTGTCGGATGTACAGATGTACTTGACGGTGACAAATTATTACTTGTAACAGAAAATGGTCTTGGTAAAGTAACACCTGTTGAAGAATACAAGGTACAGACAAGAGGCGGTAAAGGTGTTAAGACCTATAAGATAACAGAAAAGACCGGTGCAATAATCGGTGTTGCAAGAATTAATCCTGAAGAAGATGTTATGATGATAACATCAAGCGGAACTATTATAAGAACTGCAATCAGCGGTATTAAGGAAATGGGCAGAGCAACTCAGGGTGTTATCTTAATGAAGACAGCAAAAGATGAAAAATTAGTTTCTATCGCAACAGCAGAGCACGAAGAAGA
>CAZMRY010000043.1:0-11454 GCA_964568815.1 uncultured Eubacteriales bacterium
AAGATACCTGCAGTTGAGCAGTTTCTTGTTGACATAACATAATATGTATAGTCATTACCAACACCGTCAATTGTAAATGGTATTAAACATTTTGCTGTACCTGCTGTACCATTTGCAAGAGATTCAGAACTACTGAAGAATGATGTTGAAATATCATTATTTTTATTAAGTGTTATAGACTTAACAGTTTTTGTTGCATCAACAGGAATTGAATAGCTGTGTACATATCCGTCGAATTCACCGCCTTTATAGTTTCTCATAATTGTGGCAAGCTGCATACTGTACTCAGGAATATATGATTTTCTTGATGAAAGATGAGGAAGATTGATATTTGAGTTTACAATTTCCTTACCTGCAACTGTGTATGCAGCAACACCATTTGTATTAACAGCGTCATATGTGCTGTATTTTCCCTTTGGAACTGCAATCATTGAATCCTGGAAGTTTGAACCTCCGTTACCAACTAAAAGACCGATTTCTGTCTTGCTTCCGTCTGTATATTCAATAGTTCCCGGTACATATACAGGAAATTTCTTGTTCGCAGACGAAATCAGCATATTTGTCATAAGCAGATTAATTGCTGTAACTCCGCTCTTGTTAATGCTGTATGTAGCCTTTTGGCTTTCGCTTGCTGTACCAATGTTTGGATATACACTTGTATTATAAGTCTGTTCTTTAATACCAAGACCGTCTGCAATTGTATTGCCCTCAACATTGTATTTAATACCGATACCCGCATAGTTTCCGTTGAATTTACCTTCTTCAATTTTGCCAAGTTTATACTTAATACCATTAGCATTTACGATATATCTTTCAAGTGTTTCATCATAAGAAACATTTGGATTTGTTTTAAGGTCAACACCGTTTGTGTAAGTGCTTTTTCCTGCTCCCAAGTCAATCATAAATGCATAGTCTGATGTAGCAGCAGATCTGCTTCTTGGAAAAGATGCGTTTTCTCCTGAAAATACACCTTTATATGGCCAGATTTTGGTTATATTTCCAGATTCCCAGCCATACCAGTCTGTGCTCTGTCTTTCTGCATAAGTTGCAAAAGCATCATGGAATAAATTAAGTTCAACATATTCCGCAGCAGGTGCATTTAAAAATTCTTCTCTTGTTTGCTCAGCTGAAACAGGAGCAACGAATGTAGCAACGCTCATAAGCATAGCTACTGTTAAAATTAAAGATATAATTTTTTTCATAATTTATTACTCCTTTCTCAGTTTGCAAGACCTGAAGTCTTTAAGTAGTTGTAAATGATTACTGCAGCCTGTGCTCTTGTGCAGCTGTCTTCAGGTCTGAATGTGTTGTCTTCAAAGCCGTTGATAATCTTCTTTTCAGAAAGAACTGATACAGCCTCTTTTGCATAATCTGCAATATTTGCATTATCAGCAAATTCGCTGTTTGTAACTGTTTCCTGAACACCGATTACTCTGTAGAGCATTGTTGCAATATCCTGTCTTGTTACAGACTGTCCGAAACCGAACATATTTTCGCCGATACCTGAAATAATACCTGCTTTAACAGCCTTTGCAATAAATGGCTTTGCCCAGCTTGCAGAGTCTACATCATTAAATACAATGTCTGCTTCTTCTGTAAGACCTATAGCTATAGAAATCATCTTAACGATTTCTTCTCTTGTAACTGTACCGTTTGGATCAAAGACTCTGTCTGCCTTACCGTTTACCACGCCTTTTACATAGAGATATTCAATAGCCTCAACTGCCCACTGAACATCTGCAATATCGTCAAACTTATATTTATATGTATTTGTCTGATTCTGGTCATTCTGATTTAATGCACCCTGATTTTCAACTACAGGTGGAAGAACAGCTGTTCCGTTAGCAGCAACGCCGCCTACACCGCCGCCGCCACCGCCGCCGCCACCGGTGAGTCCGCTGCCTGAATTGTTTTCTTTTTCTGCCTGAGCAAAGCCTGCAATAAGACCGTTCAAGCCCTCAATAGTTGCAATTTCTGAGCCATATCCTGAAAGATTGCTTGCAATATAATCAGTAATTGTACCTGTAACACCTGCTTTTGTTATATTAGCTGATGTTAAGAGAGCATTAATATGTGCATGACCTGTATAGCTTGTTGCACCAACCTGCGCACCATTGTTAACGCCTGCACATACAACTGCCTCGATAAATGCATCATAAAGGTCTTCTTCATCTGCAAAATTCTTATTTAAAAGAGCATTCTTAACCTGTGTCTTACCTTCAGGAGATAAAGTATATTTTTTGCCGCTCTTATCTGAGCCTTCTGTGTAGTATTCATAAACCGAAATGCTGTATTTAGCATCAATTCCTGAAACCTTTAACGCAGAATCATACTTAAATGTACCGTCTGTATTAAAGCTGTATGCTGCCTCTTTACCCTGATTTAAAAGCTCAAGAGCTGCAACCTTTTTGATAATGCTTTGAAGCTTAACTGCATTTTCAGCATCTGTTCCTGCAAATGAACCCAGAGTATCCTCTGCTTTGATTGCACTTACAAGCTTTAAAATATAAGCATCCATATCAAGTGCAATTTCTGTTGAAACAAGAGGCTCAAATTTATCTATTGATAAGTTCTTTAAAACAACCTCTGTAGTAAGCTTTGTTTTAATTGTTGCAGTATCATCAGCTTTTGCCGCATCTATAATAGCTTTGGCATCTGTTTCGGTATCTTCTGCACCATAGTAGAAGGAATCTTTTTCA
The DNA here is from genome assembly GCA_964568815.1 of uncultured Eubacteriales bacterium. Lineage (GTDB taxonomy): Bacteria > Bacillota > Clostridia > RGIG6154 > RGIG6154 > RGIG8700. The sequence goes on from CAZMRY010000043.1 coordinate 2,700, forward strand.
ATACCGTCTGCATAAACTGTATATGTGCCCTTTTTAGCCTCAAACAGTGTAAATTTATAGGTAAATTCGCCGTTTTCACCAATTTTTACTTCTCTGATGTTCTGTACTGCTTTATCTTCAACATCATCCTTGTCATAACCTGGGTTTGTTACAAGTAAGATAAATGAAGCGTTTGCCGTGCCTGTACCTGTAATTGTAACAGTCTGTGTTGAAAGGTCAACATCGGCAGGGTTTACAGTTACTGCGGCTGCCGCTGAAACTGTAAGAGTTGCAAGCACCATAAGTGATGCAAGTAAAACTGAAATAATCTTTTTCATTTTCTCCGATTCTCCTTTCTTTAGTCCTCAACATTAATAACAATTAACTTATAAGTTATTCCGTTGTAATCATGAACGAGAATTCTTGAACAGCTTGCACCATAATCCTCATAAGATTTGATATCGTTTACTGTTCCTTTACTTACAGTAATTTTTTCGCCTTTGAAATTAATAACTGTAACAACAGAAGGGACTGCCCATACATTTGTTACCTGAGTATCATCTGTTTCTTTGTAAATCTTTGCGCTGTCTGAAAGGTCCATATTTGTAACTCCAACAAGTCCTTCATTTACTCTTACAGCAAAACCCTCAAACATTCTTAATTCGTTAGGAATTTTTGATGGTGTTCCTTCACCTGGTCTGTTTATGCTTGTTCCTGTGACTGTATCCGTAAATACTGTTCCGCCGTTTTCTTTAACAGTATAAGGATTACCTCCCTTGGAGGATTCAAACAAGCCATTTTCCTGTCCTGCAAATGCACCGCCCATCTTTCTTGGGTTCTTAGCATAGTTAAGGCTTTGTCTGTATATAAGACCTGCATATACAACATTTCCGTTTAATGTATGTACATTGATTATATCGCCTGTTTTTACACTGTAAGCAGGAGTTTCATCTCCGTTGTTAACAAAGCCCTTCATTTTTTCAAATGCACCTGTTGAGCTTTCATATACAACAGAAGACTGTGCTCCGCCACTTGCTGCAGCAAGCTCTGTGCCTTCAATTCTTACAACAGGATCTCCATCAACATTAAGTGCCTGTTTAACAGATTCTACAATAACAAATGCTATATTTCTTACGCCCGGAGTATAGTTTGTAAGCTTATCAGTTTTCATAACAACATACTTAGCATTGTATGACTTAGGATCTGTATTGTAAGCTGTAACATTTCCGTATTTCATATCGTTTGAAAGTGCAGAGATTGTCTTTATCTGATACTTTGTCTGCTCGTCTGTTACATCACCTGTAGAAATGAAGAAAAGTTTCGGTGAATTTTTTGTAAATGCTTTTCCGCCAAAGCCTTGCTGTAAATAATCTTCGTCATCTGCAGAATAGAATATACCAAGTCTTCCGTTTACTCTGTCGTCCTGATTTGCAATTGAAAGAGGTATTGTTATTTCAGAAATAAGACCTTCTTCGGTGGTTGTAAATGTGATAAGTGAATCCTTATAGTTTTCAAGAGCGTCTTTCATATCTTTTGCTTCAAGCTTATCGTATGCGTCGTTTTCATTAGTGAAAGCAACCTTTTCTGCAAGAGCATATTCAACAAAAGCACCTGTTTCGAGGAAAATTCTTGCTTTGTAGTCTTTTTTAAGCCCTCTGCCGTCTTCAGCAACTTTAATTAAAATACCAAGATTTGAAAGAGTTGTTGCTGATGAATCAAAGTATGCGATTTCGCCGAAGGTATTAAAGTATGCAGTTGCTTCAGCTCCAAGCTCAGGAACCGTTACAGCATTTGAAGTTACAAGCTCACTTGCAAGTATATATTCGTTGCCTTCAGCATCATAAACATATGAATCACCAAGCTCGTCAACAGATTTTCCGCCTATTGTGATTTTTTCTTTCTTGTCAGAGATAACAATTTTGATTGCATTTTCGCTCTTTGCAACATCAATAACTGTGCCTGATTTAATATCATCAAAAGAAGCGGTCATACCATTCTTTATAATAGTAATTTCTCTGTTTTTGTTATTTTTTTCGCTTAAATCAATATTTATATAATCACTTTCTGTACCTGGTTCAACAAGACCGTTTGAGATAAGTCTATCGCTTGCAACTACATTCTTTACATACATTGAAACAAAGCCTTCAATAACAATTGTGTCATAAACGTCACCTGCACCTGATTTAAGTGCTGTAACAGTACCATTTGAGAATGCCTTGATTTCTTCTTTTGTAACACCGTCAACCTTACTTCCGTTGAAAATTATAGTAGGAACATTTGCGATATCAAGATAATCTTTGTCTTCGTTTTCATCGATGTATTCAAGTTTTCCGTTTGTAAGGTTTTCAAAATTATCTATTTCAATTACGAAATCCTCGCCGTCTTCAGCAAGAGCCGCATAGATAACTATTTTTCTGCCTGTATCTTCGTCTTCTGTAACATAGAATTCAACATATCTTCCGATAAAGCTTTTTGCGTAGTCTGCTTTTTCAGAAAGGTCAAATATTACATTTCCGATTTTGATTTCGTCGTCATCAATTGCTGATGCACCTGAAATTGCAGTTGTACCGTTGTCTGTAACCTTACCTTCGTATCTGTAAACTTCCAAAACATCATTTAAGAAGGTTTTATCTGATGTTTCATATGTAGCAACACCTTCGTCGTTAATAACGGTTGTCGCAATCATATTAACATCAAACATATTATAGAGCATTTTAGCAAGCTCACCGCGTGTAATTGGGTTTTCGCCGTAGTTATTGATACCCTTTAACACTTTTAATGTGCTTGCGATATAGTTAGAACCTGCAGGATATCCGCCGTTTATGTTTGCAAACTGCTCATAGCCTAAGATTTTAACTAAAACCTTGTTAACCTGATTAACTGTAACAGGGTCTTCAGGTGAAAATTCGTTTTCTGATGTACCAATCATATAACCGATATCTGTAATCTGTGTGATTACATCATAAGCCCAGTGTGATGTAGGAACATCAGCAAATTTCTGAACTTTTTCAGCAACTACAGGTGCTGATGTGCTTTCTGTGCCTGTAATAAGACCGCTGTTTGGTGTTAAAAGAACATTATCAAGGTCTTCAGGTATTTTGAATGTATAATACCATGCGTTTTCCTTAGCTACATCGCCGTAGTTAATCTGAAGTAAAACGGTGAGTACCTGAGCAAATTCTGCTCTTGTGAGATTTGCGTCAGCATTAAAAGCGCCTGTTTCATCGCCGTTAATGATGCCCATTGCTTTAATTACATCAATTTCCTTTGCATATTTTGCAGCCTGAGTGGTTGCACCTGTATCTTCAGCATATACCATAACGAACATACTGAAAACCATAGTCAAAGCAAGGATAACTGAAATAATTCTTTTCATTGAATTCATCATTTTATCTCTCCTTATCTAACCTTTTTCATTGTAGGGACAGATGTGGACATCTGTCCGTATAAGGGTCGATGTAGGCATCGACCCTTAAGGTTCTGCTTTTTTAATATTATTATTTAACACTTGTGTAATACTTAATCAGTGCATCAAGTCCGCCAAAGATTAAATCTTTGTTAAACGGTGTGTTTGTAATAGTAATAAGTCCGCTGCCTGATTCCTCCCAGAATACCTGCTTGCCAAGGTCTTCAGAAATAACTCTTATAGGAAGCATCATTCTGTTGTTTACTATAGTTGCAGGCTGGTCAAGTGTTCTTGCCTGTCCGTCATAGTAATATGTTGTCTGGTTTTCAGTGAATTTAAGGATATGACCGTCTGCAACAACTGTTGCCGTTGCTGTAGCACCGTCCCATGTAACCTTAGCACCGAATGCCTCAGAAATAAATCTTATAGGAACAAGTGTTCTGCCGTTAACAACCGCAGGAGCTGCCTGGAGGTAGCTGTGCTGACCGTTAATCATAGCAGTCTGCTTGCCAACATTAAGGATAATACTGTCGCCGTTTGCCTTAACAAGCTGTGTAAAGAGCTTATCATCCTTAGTTGCTTCGATAAACTTGAATGCACCCACAAGCATTTCACCATTACCTGAACCAAGAATTTCAACATCAAGCTCTGAGTTTGTATCCTGAAGTGCACCGAGATAAATCCACCCTGCTTCGCCGTTCTTATTATCAATTTTAAATACTCTGTCTTCACCGTCGTAGGTAGATTTTGTGCTTAAGGTAACATTTGTGTCACCCTTTTCAGCTTTACCTACCCAGTAATAAACATGCTGATATTCATAAGGTGCATCAAAGTTTACTAATACTTTTTCCTGCTCTGTCTGTTCTTTAGCAAGGAGACGAACACCGTTTACACCAATCTGTGTTTCTTTCCATGTTTTCTTGTCCGCAAAGGTGTAAACATTCTCATTAAGATTAATAACAGTACCTTCTTTAAGGTAATAATCTGAATAAAGCTCGTCAAGAACTATGCTTCCTGTTGATGCAGGCCATACTTCCATGTCGTTCTTAGCATAATCGTAGAATACAACCTCGCCGTCGTCTAAAAGTCCGTTAGGGTCTAAAACATCGCAAAGTGCAATGTCGTTGATGTAAAGAACAACTCTTGTTCCGCCCTTAACATTAGGTGCACCGAATTTAACATTAAAGCTTTCGCCCGGTGTGTAAATTCCGTTATTTGGAATAATTGCAATAAACTGGTTGATACCGCCGCTGAATCTCTGAACTTCAATCTGGTCTGCCTTAAATACTGCTGCATAGCAGTTTGTGCTGTAGAAGTTCTTTGCAGGCTCTGCATTCTTGATTGTAATCGCCTGATATTTATCCGCAGGATTTACAACTAAATCCATATTGTAAATATCAGTTTTTCCGCTGCTGCCAATATTGAATACAGCATATCTGATAGGAATATCTCCTCTTACATTAAGATACTGATGGTCTTCAGGAGTTCTTAATGTTATAAGACCGTCGCTGTTTTTCCAGTTACCCGTACTTATAACATTTGAAAGTGTTGCAGTAGCATCTTTAATTTCGTAAACCTCTTCAACCTTTTCTTCATCTTCTTTTGGAGCAGAGTTTGTAAGCTTCATTTCTTTGTATTCTTCGTTGTCCATAATCTCCATAGTAGGACCTGCAGCTGAAGAATAGAATGTTAAGTAACCAGGTTCTGTTGTAGGAAGAACTGTGTCTACCTCATCATAAATTACTGTTCCGTTTAATTCAAAGTAGTATCTTACACCTGCAATAGTGTTTACGATACCATAAGCAACATCTGCCCATTCGCCGTTCTTAAGGTAGGAGTTGTTAACTGTCTTTAAGATACTTGCCTGAGTTCCTCTTCGCTGAACTTCAACCTGTTCAGGCTTAATAACAACCATGTAACCATTACCTGAATAGCTGTGGTGCTGGAGTGTTGTTTCTCTGAGCTTGACAGATGTCCATGCAGTGTTTCCTTCAGGCCATGTTATCTTCATCTTGAATCGGCTGATTTCACCAACGCCTACTTTTTCAGGAGCTGTGAATGATGCCGCACCGTTAAAGTTAATTTTAACAGTCTTTGATTCCTCGTCAAATGTAACTGCGTCTGCTGTATCAAACTTACCGCCGCTGTTAGATAACCATTCTTCCGGCTTAACAACGCCGTCTTTAAACATAAAGTGGAGATTTCTTTCTTCTGAATATACGCCTGCTGATACTTCTTCGTATACTTTTGTAAGCTCTGCTTCAGCAGCATTAACTTCAGCCTGTGTAGCCTGACCGTCTGACATAGAAGCATAAAGTTTTGCTTTTGCGAGTGCTTTTTCAAGCTTTTCTTTTGAACCAAACGGATATCCGCCGCCAACTTCGCCTTCAACAAGGTTTACAAGCTTTGAGCTTATCTGTTCGATGTTATAGTTAATTGTTTCAAATTTAAGCTTTTCATATGTTGATGTTGTAAAGAGGTAAGGAACACCTGTGCTCATCCAGCTTGAAGGATAGTTAGCTGAATAGTTCTGTGCCTCAACTGTCCAGTAGTAAGATGTATCTCCAACTTCAAGGTCATCAAAAGTTGCATAAGCATTGTGACAAACCTGTTCCTTAACGATATTTTTCATTTCAGGGTCTGTTGCAATTCTTATAACATACTGGTCTGCACCCTTTGCGTTTTCCCATACGAATTCTGCCTGCTGAGCGTCAATTCCTGTTGTTCCGTTTGCAGGATATAATTTTCTGAAAGGTGAAGTTTCCCCATCAAATAATGGGAGGTGGTCTCTTGTTTCTGAAAGATATACACCTGTGTCTTTATAATCAAAGTTTTCCTCTGTTAAAGCATTTGGTCTTGATTTTGCAAGCTCGGAGTCTGACTTTAATCTGTAGTCGTTATTTGCATAGTCAACAAACTGTTCCTTCATATCTTCTGTGATAAGGGTGTTATTTTCTGCAACAAGTGTTGGCTCAGCGAAAATTCTTTCACCCCATGACCATGGAAGGTTTGCTATATTATTTGAAATTGTTGTTTTATAAGGAAGCCATCCTTCGCCCTGTTTTTCGCGGGCTTTCTTAGCATATTCAAGCTCCTCATAAAGCTCAGGCCATTCTTCAAAGAATCTTGGCTCATTGTCACGGACATCTTCCATAAATGAAACCCAGTCCTGACCTCCTGATACCATAAGAAGCATTGTCGCATTAAAGGTTTCACCTGATGCTGAGTATGTAAGAGAACCTCTTGAGCAGTCGATTATTGTATTGTCAAGAACTGTACAGAAGTTAGCACCGTTAACATGAACACCTGCGCCTGTATCCCACATAATATTGTTGTAGATGTGAGTGTCCGATAACATATCGTCGGCATAAATAGCGTTTGTACCGTTAGATGATGAACCGCCCTTTGAGTTTGTATTATGAATTAAGTTATGGTGGATTATATTATCTCTCGCAATAAAGTCACGGCCATAATAAATAGCACCTGCATCATATGGCTCTCTTGTAACGTTCCATACATGGTTGTATGATGTATCTGAACGGATATAACCGTAGTTATATGCGTGGAACATCATATTATGGAAAGAGTTGTTTGTAACCTCAAGACCCATAGAGTTCTTTGCGTAAATACCCGCCTGAGATGTTATAAGAGATGCTCTTTCAAGGAAGTTGTTATGAATTCTTGAATAACCGTCTTCAAGATTATAAGGGCTACCTGTCGCAACTGATATATGTGAGAAACCTGCATCATAGAAATCGTTTGATTCTATATTAATATAAGTTGAATCGTTATGCTGAGTTGTAGAGTTCCAGCCGATAGTGCTTCTTGTTTTTCCGTTAAGCACTCTGTAATTCCAGTTCTTTCCCTGACTCATTTCTATAGCATTTCTCTGAATACCAAAAAACTCATTTCCTACTATATTAATATGGTGATTATCTCTTCCCATATAAATAGCCTTATCAGCACCGAAGAATTTCAAGCCTTCAAAATTAACATAGTTTAAAAGCTCAAACTCTATAAGTGGAAATGTCTGGTATGAAACATACATTTCGTGTCCGTTAAGGTCATATGGAGGGTAGTAATAAAGAGTGTTATCATTTCTGTCTAAGAACCATTCTGTAGGACAATCCATTTCTTCCAAAAGGTTTTTAACCTTCCATCTCTTTGTTTTATTACAAGTAACACCAAAATCTGTACCATATTTGAGAGTTATTTCAAGAGTCTCTTCGTCTATTTTAGCTATTTTATTGATTTCGTGTCTGTAATCCTCGCCCCAGTATCCCACAATAAGCATCTGTTCTTTATCAGCTGTCTGCCATCTGCCTATTCTTGAGGTTTCTGCCTGGAAAACACCGCCGCCGTTTAAGTTTGCTCTGCCTGTTTTACCTGCAACAACGGTTTTAACATATGTACCATAGTGCATTTCACCATTCGGCCACTGTGAAATCATCTGGGTTTTACCGTCAAGATAAATATCAACCCAGTTAAGAGGACTAGTGCTTTCATTTTCAGACCAGCCTATAACACCGAGCTTTCCGATGTTGTAGTCGTCTAAATCCAGCTTCATAACCTTGCCTCTTCCTTCTTCAGGAATTCTTGCAAGCGTCTGAGCATCTGTTACGAACTCAAACTTACTTGTATCAATCTTAAGAGCAGATGTGAATACAGGTGTTTCTCCTTCGTATGCCTTATAAGTTATAGGAGCAAATTCTGTTCCCGAATCCCTTGCATCCATATAAATTGTACTGTCAATATTGTAAGTACCTTCACGGAATATAACTGTGATAGGCTGATTTTTGTCAATCTGTCTTACTTTTTTGACTGCACCTTCAAAGGTTGCAATAGGGTCATCAATGCTTCCGCTTGCTGCGTCTGAACCCTTTGGAGAAACATAGATAAATATTTCGCCCTTATCAGTTGCAGGAGTAGCTGCAAGAGAAGTCATTGTTGGTAATATTAATGTAATGATTAATAATACCGAAAGTAATACCTTTTTCATTTTCTTCACCTTTCTGTAGAGATTTTAATGTATCTGTAACCCTTAAAACGGGTAAACATCAAATCAAAAATTTTTACTTAATAATTATAGAAAAACCCTGTAAATACTGATTTTACGCATTTTTTAGATGGTACTTCTTCATAATAATCCACTATAGCTATGTTATTATACATTATTTCTTAAGTATTTGCAAGAGTTTTTCTGTATTTTTTAAAAAAATATATTATTTTTACGAATTTTTTTATTTTTTCCACTGTAAGGAAATCACTACCTTTTCCAAATTTCAAATTTCAGTAATAAAAAAGAATTTAACTGCCTGTAATTAAAAAGGGTCTGTAGCAAAATTAATATTTATGCATCAAAATAAATTT
>CAZMRY010000044.1:0-11344 GCA_964568815.1 uncultured Eubacteriales bacterium
CTACATAAAACCCTGCTTTGCTTGATGCAAAACAGGGTTTATCGACGGTCTGAATCAGGCACATTTTGTGCCTGATTTTCTATTGTAAATTTTTCTTTTCAAGTTTTCGCTTGTTGCCGTCAGGATCCTGAATATATGTGTTGTCAAGCATTCCACGGAGAGAAGCCTTAAATTCATTTATATATTCTTCTCTAAGCTTTTTTTGTTCGTGCAATTCAGTATCTGTGAGACCATCTTTCTTAGCTTTCTTTGCTAATTCATTTATTCTTTCAAGCTTTTCTGGTACCATACTTATTAATTCCTTTCTTTAATTAAAGCTATTATATCATAAAATGAAATGAATAACAATAGCTTTGATTATAAAATAGTTGAAAAATAACTGATATTATGTTATAATAAATTGATTTAAATATTAGCAGAAAGGGGAAGTGTATGAAAAATCGCGTATTGATAAGAGTTGCAGATTCAGTTAAAATCGTAGATTTTGCAAAACAACTGATTGAGCTTGGTTTTGAAGTATTATGTTCCAGACTTAATACTGAACTATTATCTGATAATAATGTTGATTTTACGCCAATAGAAACTGCTATGGGCTTTAATACAAAACTTGGTGTTGTTACTGAAGCTATGCAAAATTTTGTGTATGCCGGTATACTTGCAGACAGAACCAGCCCGGAACAAATTGCTGATTTAAAAGAAAACGATATTGAACCTATTGATATAGTATGTGTAAATGTTAATGACTATGATATTAAAAATGATATATCTGCTATATCGTTAATAAAAGCAGCGGTAACCAACATAAATGATGTTACTGTAATCGTGGACTTCAGAGATTATGATAAAATTATTGAAGAAATTAGATTGAGTGGAGAGGTTTCTAAATCTACGAGACTTTCGCTTGGTGTAAAGGCTATGGAGTATATTGTTCATAAAGAAATACTTCATACTCAGATGCTTAAGAGACAAGTGAGCACAGAACTTTTTCCTAAATATCTTAACTTTACTTATGAAAAAGTACGTAACTTAAAATCAGGCGAAAATAAAAATCAAAGTGCAGCATACTATAAAGAAATTAACAATATTGAGCCTACGATTCCTAATTTAAAGAGAGTCAAAGGCGTTGACCTTGAATATTACGATATTAATAAAATCAACAGTGCAATTGAGCTTATTAAAGAATTTGAGGAAACAGCAGTTGTTATTATGGGAGATGTTCTTCCACATGGTGTAGGGATGGGTGAGGACTTATTTGAAGCATATATTAATTGCGTACGCTATGAATTTTATTCTGCTTCAGGTGCTGTTGCTGTTTTAAATGATAGAGTTAACAGAAAGGTTGCTCTTGAAATATTAAAGACTGATTTGGCGGCTGTGATAGCTCCATCATATGACGAGGATGCTTTGGAGTTACTTCTGCAAACAGAAAACATTAATATTTATGAAATATTGAATGAAGCTAAATGTGTTACAGCCAGAACTTTAGATATGAAAACCATATCAGGAGGTGCACTTGTTCAGTCTGTAGATCATAAAATAATAACTAAAAACGATATTGCATGTGTAACTGATAAAGTGGCAGAAGATCGGCAAATTAATGATATGCTTCTTGCTATAAGAACGGCTAAACATCTTAAAACAAGTTGCTGTGTTGCTACAAAAGGTAATCAGGTGCTTGGTATCGGCTCAGGTGAAAATAATACATTAGTTGCTGAACAGGTTGCACTTCAGGCTGCTGAAGGAAAAACCCTTGGTGGAACATTAGGGTTTGATGTTGCAGTTACGAGTACAAAGATAATAGATGCCGCTGTTGCAGCAGGTATATCTGTAATAATCCAAAGTGGCTGTTCGGAGAAAGATGAAGAAATAATAAAATACTGTAATGAGAATTCAATTATTATGTATTTTACAAATAATATTTACAATAAGATGGCGTAGGGAGAATATTTATGGACTTTTTTTCTGTATTAACAATGCTTGGCGGTCTTGCATTATTCCTTTTTGGTATGGAATTTATGGGAGACGGATTGAAAAAATTATCGGGAGGACAGCTTGAATCAATTCTTGGCAGACTTACATCTAACAGATTCAAGGGCTTTTTGCTGGGATTACTTGTTACAGCTGTCATTCAAAGCTCATCAGCTACTACAGTAATGCTTGTAGGCTTTGTGAATTCAGGCATTATGTCTCTTTCTCAGACAATAGCAATAATTATGGGTGCGAATGTTGGAACAACTGTTACTTCATGGCTTTTAAGTACAACAGGTATTTCAGGTGATATTTTTTGGCTTAAAATGTTAAAGCCTGATTCTTTTACTCCAATTCTTGCTGCTGTTGGAGTGATTATGACTATGGTTTGTAAATCAGATAAGAAAAAAAGTATTGGCTCAATTCTTGTAGGCTTTGCAATACTTATGTTTGGTATGGAAACCATGTCTGATGCAATGTCTGGACTTAAAGATAGCAAGGCTTTTATGAAAATTCTTGTTATGTTTGAAAATCCTGTTCTTGGAATACTTTCAGGTACCATTCTTACTGCTATAATTCAGTCATCATCAGCATCTATTGGTATTCTCCAGGCTCTTTCACTTACAGGAGCTATTCCGATGTCGACTGCATTACCTGTAATTTTAGGACAAAATATCGGTACAACAATAACACCGATACTTTCTTCAATAAGCGGAAATACTGATTCTAAAAGAGTTGCAATATCCTGCTTGTACATAAAGCTTATAGGTGTAATAGTTATTTCTGTGATCTTTTATGTATTACACGGTATTATCCATTTTGGTTTTATGGATGGACAAGCAACTGTTTTATCTATAGCAATAATTCATACTTTGTTTAATATATTATCTACTATAATTCTTATACCATTCTGTAAATGGATTGAAAAACTTGCGGCAATTACATTTAAAAATACAAAACCTGCTGTTGATGACAGATTCAGAATTCTTGATGACAGATTCTTATCAGTACCTGGATTTGCTGTTGAAAAATCAAAAGACTTACTTGTTGATATGATTAAAATAACTGCAGAATCGGTAAATAAAGCCCTTGAAAAACTGTTAAAATATGATGAAGAAACTGATAAATATGTTAAAGAACAAGAAAATCTTGTAGATAGTTATGAAGATAAACTTGGTTCATATCTTGTAAAACTCGCAGGACACAAGCTTGATGTAGATGAAAGTAATGAAGTTACAGCACTTCTTCATGTCATTGGTGATGTAGAGAGAATTTCTGACCATGCATGCAATTTGCTTGAAACTTCAAAAGAAATATATTCTAAGAATATCATTTTCTCAGAAAACGCTGTTAAAGAGATTACAGTTATATCTGATGCAGTGAAAGAAATTGTACAACTTTCAGTAAATGCTATTGAAAATGAAGACGACTCTGTAGCAATGAAAATTGAACCTTTAGAACAGATTATCGATAAACTTAAATATAAAATGAAGAAAAATCATATAGAACGACTTCAAAGTAATGAATGCACCATAGAACTTGGTTTCGTATACTCAGATATTATTACTAATATCGAAAGAATAGCAGACCACTGTTCAAATATTGGCGTTTGTCTGCTTCAGAAAAGAAAAGAAGGATTTGAGCCGCATGAATATTTAAATCATGTTAAATATGACGGTGAAAACGACTTTATTCATCAATACGATGTGTATAAAGAAAAATATACAATCTAAGGAAGTGCATTTTTGAAAAAAATATATTGTGTTGAAGATGACCAAAATATCAGAGAATTAATACTATACACTTTGAATCAGTCGGGATTTGAAGCCTACGGCTTTGAAAACGGAAATGACTTTTTCAAACAGTTTGAAGCAGAACCACCGGAGATGGTTCTGCTTGATATTATGCTTCCAGATATTGACGGTATGGAAATACTAAAAATAATAAGAAAAAATAATACAACACTTGATATTCCGATTATAATGCTAACCGCTAAATCTTCAAGTATGGACAAAATCAAGGGTTTAAATGATGGTGCAGACGATTACATTATAAAGCCTTTTGATGTTTTAGAGCTTATATCAAGAATTAATGCAATTTTCCGTAGAGTAGGCAACAAGGCATCATCAATTATTGCCCATGGAGACATAGTTATAGATACAGATAAACATAAAGTTACTGTAGCTGAAGAAATAATTACTCTTACTTTTAAGGAATTTGAGTTGCTGAAGGTGTTAATTGAAAATAAAGGCAAGGTTCTGTCAAGAGAAAAATTAATGAATGTTGTATGGGAAACAGATGCCGATGTTGAAACAAGAACGGTTGATGTGCACATCAGAACTTTAAGACAAAAACTCAAATCATGTGCAGAGTATATAGAGACGGTGAGAAATGTTGGGTATAAGGTAGAGGAAAATGTATAAAAAAATCTATAAATATATTTGCTTGTTACTGATACTTGTGCTTGTACTGGTATCTGCTGTTCTCGTTGCAGTAACATATACTACACTAAAGAATGCTGTATCAGAGGGATATATACTTAAAATATCTGAAGAGTTCAATCTTATATCTATATTTATTGGACCGTTTTGGATTTTTGTTATTCTGGCTGTACTTATATATCTTATAGCAACACTTATTGCAGACAGGCTTACTTTAAACATAACTAAAACCATTGAAAATATCGACCCTTTTGATAGAGAAAAAACAGATAGCATTTATCCTGAATTGCAACCTTTTATAAATCGTATAGTATCCCAGAACAAAGAGATTAGCAGGCAGATAGAAAAGGTTAAAAGTCAGAAGGTAAGACTACAGACTATTATAGAAAATATGAGTGAGCCTCTTGTAATAGTTGACTATGAAAAGAATATCCTTACTGTGAACGAGGCAACACTAAAACTCTATGGAAAAAGTGTGAATGAGTATTACAAAAAAAGCTTTTATACTATATCAAGAGACAGCGAGCTTACACAGATGATTGATTTTGCACTTATGGGGAACAGCAGAGAATTGATTAAAGATATAAACGAAAAAAAATACCGCATTTTTATCAATCCTGTAAAAGAAAAAGATAAAATATCAGCTGTCGTTATAATATGGATGAACATTAGTCATAAAGCAGAAGCCGAACAAATCAGAAAAGAGTTTTCAGCTAATGTAACTCACGAATTAAAAACACCATTAACGACAATTAAGGGTTATGCACAATTAATCAGCAACGGAATAGCAAAGGAAAAAGATATTGTCGAATTTGCTAAAAAAATCGAAAAAGAAAGCGGGAGACTTGTAACATTAATAGATGATGTTCTGAAGCTTTCAAAGCTTGATGAGAGTAATATAAATGAAGAGAAAGAAACTGTTTCACTTATGGAAATCATCGAAGAAGTAGTTAGTGAACTATCCCCAAAAGCTGTAGAGAAAGGAGTAACACTAATTACAGAAGGCAATAAAGAATTAGTTATAGCCAACTACAGACAAGTGCTTGAGCTTGTTTATAATATATGTGATAATGCAATTAAGTATAATAAAGATAATGGAACAGTTGTGTTAAAAGCTTCAAAAAATTGCATAGAAATTTCAGATACAGGTATTGGCATATCGGAGGAATATACAGAACGAATTTTTGAACGATTTTTCAGAGTGGATAAAAGCCATTCTAAGAAAGTTAATGGTACTGGTCTTGGTCTTTCAATTGTAAAGCATCTTGCTTTACTTAATAATGCAGATATAAAAGTTGAAAGCGAAGTAGGACAGGGAACAACATTTAAAGTGTTATTTAAAGAACAGGCATAAAATATGCCTGTTCTTTTGTATCAATACCTAATAGAATACATCCTTCTTTATAAACTGCGTTATTTATCTGGCTCAGAAAAGGAAACTCATTTATTCCTGAAATAAATTTTACCGCAAAAATACTTATATGTTCATTTATATTTGCTTTATAAAGACCTTTTTGTTCAGCTATTGTATGTTTAAAACACAATTCAGAAAACAAATCCCTTTCCATTTTATTTTGTGGAGCATAATATTTATGATAAACAAAGTCTAAATTACAGATATTTTTCTTTAACTCTATATTTCCAGCTATCTTATTTCTCAAGTTATCACCTCTGTATAATTATATTTAACTTATCAAAGTATATTCTCAATACAGGGGATATTTTCCGATGCAAGTTCATTTAAAAGTGATGTAAAGTTAATAAGGTTGTCAGATATTTGCTTGTATTCATTAGTTCTGTAGCTGTTAATTGCAAGCTGAAGTGACATTGATGCATTATTTACTGTCGTGTGGTCCTGAAATATCATTAAGATTGTATAATTTTTATCCCATAATTCTTGAAGATTATCAAGAGTGTTTTCAACTTTTTCTAAATCATTATTATCAATAGCATCAAGTATAATATTTGAGTATTTATTTACATTTTCAGTAAATTCTGTTAATTGTAACTGATATGCTACTGCTATAAGAACTATGGTGATAAATGTAATCAAAGCATACAAAGTGTTTTTCAACTTATTTCTCCTTTTTTTGAATATAAAAGATGCTTTTTCCATCGGAAGTTAAAAGAAAAACCTCAGTAGTTGTGCAGTTGTGATTTTTTACAAGTTTATTTAGCCATTTAATATCTTTTCCTATTGCTTTAAGATTGTTTTCATCTATCTTACCGTCTTTAATCAGGTTTCTTGGTAAAGTAGCTTCTGATGTAAAGTTAAAATCCTTTACAGTAACAGGTTTGTTGTCAGCAGACGGAACTATACTTAATTGACCGTTTGTTTCTAAAATTGCATATGCTACATCAGATACAGACATATATCCGTTTGAGCGAAGTTGTTCAAATAAATCATCAATACTGAACCTCAGGTCGGTTAATTCTTTTATGTTAATCTTACCATTTTCAATTATTATGCTTGGACTACCGCTGATAAGCTTGCGAAGTTTTACTGATTTTTGTGACAGATAAGAAAGCATTATTTCTATAGCCATTAAAGTTATAACAGGGAAAATTCCGATTACAAGGGGAGTATTAACAGAACTGATTGGTGCAGTTGCTAAATCAGAAAGCATAATTGCAAGTACAAGCTCACCTGGTTGCAGTTCTCCGATTTGACGTTTACCCATAAATCTGTAAACTATTATAACAACTATATATACTATAACAGTTCGTATAAGTGTAATAATCATATTTTCCATCCTTAAAAATAAAATCCCGTGCTTATTTTAGCACGGGGTTGATAAATTTATTCTCAGAATTTAAGCTTTGATTCAATGTAAGGAATTACATCTTCTATTTTCATTCTTTCCTGCTGCATAGTATCTCTGTCTCTAACGGTTACACATCCATCTTCAACAGAATCAAAGTCATATGTTATACAGAAAGGAGTTCCTATTTCGTCCTGTCTTCTGTATCTCTTACCAATAGAACCTGCTTCATCATATTCGCAAGGGAAGTGTGCTGAAAGCTTTGAGAAAAGCTCAGCAGCACCATCAGCAAGCTTCTTTGACAGAGGAAGAATTGCAGCTTTAACAGGAGCAAGTGCAGGATGGAGATGCATAACAATTCTTGTATCGTTTTCACCTATTTCTTCTTCGTCATAAGCTTCGCAAAGGAAGGCGAGAGCAACACGGTCAGCACCAAGTGATGGTTCAATACAGTAAGGAATGAATTTTTCATTGGTGTTTGGGTCTGTATATTCAAATGATTCGCCTGAATGATTCTGATGCTGCATAAGGTCATAGTCTGTTCTGTCTGCAACACCCCATAATTCACCCCAACCAAATGGGAATACGAACTCAATATCTGAAGTTGCTTTTGAATAAAAGGCAAGTTCTTCGGGAGAATGATCTCTGTATCTTAAATTTTCTTTTTTAAGACCGAGGTCTAAAAGGAACTGCATACAGAAGTCTTTCCAGTAATAGAACCATTCCAGGTCTTCACCAGGTTTGCAGAAAAATTCAAGCTCCATCTGCTCAAATTCTCTTGTTCTGAATGTGAAGTTTCCGGGAGTAATTTCATTTCTGAAAGATTTACCTATCTGACCAATACCAAAAGGAAGCTTCTTTCTTGATGTTCTCTGAACATTTTTGAAATTAACGAATATACCCTGAGCTGTTTCAGGTCTTAAATAAAGCTCAGCTTTGGAGTCTTCTGTAACCCCCTGGAAAGTCTTGAACATAAGATTAAACTGTCTGATATCTGTGAAATTGCGTTTTCCACACTGTGGGCAACAGATTTCATGCTCATTTATGTATTCGAGCATTTTTTCGTGGCTCCATCCGTCAACGGTTAAGCTTTCACCTTTCTCGAATGCATAATCTTCTATAAGCTTGTCTGCACGGTGTCTTGCTTTACACTCTTTGCAGTCCATAAGAGGGTCTGAAAAACCGCCAACATGACCTGATGCAACCCAGGTTTGCGGATTCATAAGAATTGCAGCATCAAGACCTACATTGTAAGGGCTCTGCTGAATGAACTTTGTCCACCATGCTTTTTTTACGTTATTTTTAAATTCAACACCGTAAGGACCATAATCCCATGTGTTTGACAGGCCGCCATATATTTCTGAACCTGCATAAATGTAGCCTCTGCCTTTACAGAGTGCAACAATTTTTTCCATAGTTTTTTGTGTATTATCCATTATAATGTACTCCAATCTGCCATAAGGCATATTAATCAATTAAATTGTATTTTATCACATAGCTTTAACAATTTCAAGTGTTATTTAATTTTCTTAAGTTTATTATCTTTAACCAGATAAGCGTTGTCTGATATATTTATCATAGGCATATCATTTTTAGAGTCTGTAAAGAAGTTGTCAATCTTTGCATCCTTGTATTTCTTGCGGTACAGTGCAACTTTATTAGAACGGAAGCAAAGCTGAGTTACTTCCTTATTAATGGGGTCAACCTCTGATGATATATAATTATGAACACCTATTCTGTTTAATATTTCTTCAAGAAATATGTTGAAGTTTGCTGAAACAATAATATCGTCTTCTTTTTTGTAATCAAAATACCATGGTTTGATTTTGTTTTCGTTTTTATCCCAGAATTCTTTGACAGCACCGTCCATATCGCCTATATCTGTTAAAAAGTCATAGACATATTTAGAACATAAGACCATAAGGTTGTCTATTGTAATTATACACATCTTATATTTGATAAGATTAACGACAGCAGCCTTCAGATATTTTATGAATTTAAAATCTTTTTTTAAACAAAACAGATAAAAATCAAAAAGACTTTCACCATCATATATTGTATTGTCAAAATCGTAAACATTCATAACAGAATCCTTTCAATATAATAATACTATATGTTGTGAGTGAGAATAGAGTAACATACAACAACTATTTTTGTCAAGTTAACGAAGCGATAATCTACGAATTTTGTGCCAAGATTAAAAAATAAATAAAAAATCTGTATTATTTTTGATTTTTTGTATTGACAAATACCTTTTTTTGTATTAAACTACATTTAGTAAATAATTAAGTTGGGAGATATGAATTATGAAAAAAATTATAAGCGCAGTAATTGCAATCGTTTTAGTACTTTCATTATCACTTTCTGTTATGGCAGACGGCGTTGCTCCTGCAACAGGTGATTCAAACATTAAATGCGAAATTAGTGATGTAACAGTTAAAGTAAGAACTCTTACAGTTAAGTATTCAAATGCAAACTTTGATGCAGCTGATGATGTTACTTTCTTATTCTATGCACCAGAAAGTGCTGAAAGCGATAATATCATTGATACAAACATTTACCATGCTGACCAGGTTGATTATTCAGCTGATGGATATACATTCACATTATCAAGTGATGTTCCAGAAGGTACATACAATCTCTTAATCGGTGGAACAGATGAAGATGTTCCTTGCCTCGTTAAAGGTATCACTCTTGCAAGACCATATGAGTATGGTGATGTGGATTACAGTGGTGGCGTTGATTCTTTGGATATTTTAAAAATTGCAAAGTATATTGTTGGATTCGAAGCAGAAATGGCGGAAATTGATGGTGATTCAGCTAAAAAGGCTTTAGCTGATGTTACTTGGGACGGTAATGTTGACTCACTTGACACACTTAAAATCGCAAAATACGTTGTTGGATTTGAAGGTGTTGATTTAAGCGTAGCAGGAAACTAAATTTGCTAAAATAAAAAAATGGGCATTCTATGCTCATTTTTTTTATTTTAGACAGAATAATATTTCTGAAATTTTAACAAACATATATGTATATTAAAAATTAGTTTAAAATTAAACAAAAATATCTTGACAAAAAAATAAGATACTATTATAATATACTTAAGTTGTAATGGTGTGCAATGGCAGAACCATTGCACGAAAATATACTTATATTATTAAAGAAAGGATGATAAACTAATGTTGAAAAAAATTATTAGTTTAATACTCGTAGTTTGTATGCTTTCTGCACTTGGTGTAGCTGTTTCGGCTGAAGGCGAACAAGTGATTGAAGTTACTGCTACAGCGATTGAGGATGGTGCGTTCTGCGTTGATATTTCAATTAAGAATAACATTCTCACAACTTATGAAGGCTCTGCTCCTACAAATGATGACATTAAAGGATTGAGCGCATATCAGGTAAATCTCACATACGATGCAGATTTATTTGAAGTATACGAACCATACGCTTTAACTGAGTATGATGGTGATCCAACACTTAATGGAACTAAAGCACAGTGGACCAGCACATCTGGTTTAAGACTTACTGAAGGTTCAGGTAAGAATAAAACTTACAAATATTATGAAGATGCTACATTACTTAGATATGATGTAGAACTTAATTCAAATATTCCTGAAGAAAAACTTGGCGAAACAGTAAGAATTAGTCTTGACACTGATTTTTCATTCTTTGCTAATATCGATGCTTCAAAGATTACAATTGATCCTGCATATGTAGATGTTGTTATCCCTGACACAAGAGAAGAAATTGCTGGCTTAACAGCAACTCCTGTTGAAGGGCTTGCTTACACAGGCGAAGTTATCGATCCTGCTACAACTGTTACACTTAACACTGTTGAAGGCGATGTAGTTACATACAAATCTGAACCTGCTGAAATTAAAAATGCAGATACATACAAAGTAACAGCTACAGTTAAAAGAGCAGGCTTTAAAGCAACAGCTGTTTCAGCAGATGTTGTAATTGGAAAGAAAGACATCAATGTAACAATGGCAGATGCATCAATGACATATGGTGATCCAGTTCCTGCATTTACATCAGATGCTCCTGCTGACGTAACAGTAACACCTGTTGCAATTGAAAATCCAAATGCTGGTACACATGCTATTACAGCAACAGCAGAAGATACAACAGGTAACTACAATGTAACAGTTAAAGCTGGTACACTTACAGTTAATA
>CAZMRY010000045.1:0-11261 GCA_964568815.1 uncultured Eubacteriales bacterium
GTCAAAAAGAAGGGTTTGTCATTAACTTAAAGGAAAACCTCAAAATTTGAGGTTTTCCTTCATTTTTTTGATATTTAAGTGCTGATTTGATTATTTATTTGCAACGAATGCGTCTACCTGTGACTGAATTTCGGCAATAATATCATCTGAGCCTGCCTGCTTATATTTTTCAGTCATTTCAGCAAGCAATTTGTCAGTATCTGCAGCACCTGAACCGATTGGGTTACCGTACTCAGAAGAAACTGTTTTTATCTGTGCTAATTTTATATCAATTGATGATGAATCAAGAGCAAATCCCATAAGTGGTGAAGGAATAGTTCTTTCGCCTTCATTGAGCTGGGTGTAAATAATTTCCTTGTAGTCTTCACCCTGACCAACTGTGAGATATGCATTTTTAGCATTACCAACAATCCATTTCCAGAGACCGTATTTAGAAGAAGAGTTACCTTCGTCTGGATATTCAGGGCTTATAAGCTTATCGCCGTTTTCATATTCCTTTTCAACTTCATAGTGAACACCTTCAATACCATATACCATTATATTGTAAAGCTCAATACCCTCTGAAGAGTTCATAAGATTTATAAGTCTTGCTGCAACATCAGGATACTGTGAGCCTGAAGGAATTGCAGTACCGCCTGCTGCAGGCTTGTATGGAATAAAGTGGTTACCGAGAGCAGGAATCTGAAGCACAGGAACATCAAAAGTACCTTCTTCAAGGTATGTAGTGAACAATCCCGGTATGTTCTGTGCAGGGAACATAACATTTCCGCCTACTATACCGTTCGCATCTGTGTTTTTGGCTGAAAGAGCATCCTTTCTTACATAGCCAAGGTCATACATTTCTTTCTTAAATCTCCAGTTGCCCTGCTGCTGTGCATCCAGATGGGTGTTTATAACAGTAAAATCAGGGTCATTGTAGTAGTACTGGAATATATGAGTAATTGGTTCCACACCTCTTAACGGGAACGGGGTAACATAGCCTTTGCCGATTTTTCCTGCTGCTGCAACCTTTGAAAGATAATCGGTAATAAGCTGTTTTGATGAATCAGAAAGTATGTAATTGTTTTCCTTATCTGTTTCCATAAAAGCTTTTTCCATACCTTCAATATCTGCATACTCAGCAAGGTCAGCAGGAATGTTTACATACACATATGACTGCACCATTTTCTGATAGTTCGGAAGAATAGCCTGACCGCCGTCAACCTTACCCATAGCTATAACCCATTCAGGAACTTCGCTCAGAGTTTTCTTTGCATACTTTTCAAGGTATGGAGTCATATCAATGATTGCACCGTTTCTGTATTCGGTTGCATAATCAAGCTGATATGTCTGGATTAAATCCATTTGTTCGCCTGATGTCTGCATAAGAGTCATTTTCTGAGCATAGTCTGCAACAGGGATAACCTCAACATCAACAGTTACATTTTCAAAACCTTCAACCTTTTTAAGCTCTTCGTTGAATTTTGCCCATACCATTTCAGAATCTGTCTGAACACCGGGTCCGGGCATAATCCACTTAATTGTTACAGGTTGTGATAAATCTGTTTCAATAAGGTCTGCGTTGTTTGTGTTTGTTGTACCGCAAGCAGCTAATGATAAAATCATAACAACTGCAAGAAGTAAAGTAATAAACTTTTTCATTTTCTTTAATTCCTTTCTGTTTTTGTAATAATTTTATCATATTTCCAAAAGAATTCAAGGCTTTTTTTCAAATCAAATTATAAAGTTACCAATATGCTGACAATAAAGTTTGGGTACTTTTTATCAGTTAAAATACTTTTATATCTGAATTCCATATTTTTCATAATACTGAGATAAAAAGTATAAAGCTGTGATATTTGTTCAATGTATATACGAAAAATGTTCTTAAAAAATTAATCAAATTTAATATTGTGCAAAAAATAGTGAACATTGTGCAAAGAAAAAAAACAGTTTTCGTGATAAACTTATATAAGTGATTATATTGGAAAAGATTTTATCTTTCGGATGGCAATAATATAATTTACAATAAAGAAAAAATATGCTATTATAAAGCAAGGAGGAAAATATGAAAAAGACTGAATTAATCAATAAGGTTGCATTGACCTTAAACAAAGATGAAAAAGAGGTTAAGCTGTTTTTAGAGACAGTCGTAGATGAAATTGTTAATCAGCTTAAAAACGGAGAAACAGTAAAAATTCACGGGTTTGGAAATTTTTATCCCAGACCTTACGGAGAAAGAAATTGTTACAACCCAAGAACAGGGAAAAATATAGTTCTCCCTGCAAGTGTTCAGCCTGCTTTTGTTCCGGGCAAAAAAATGAGAGTCATGATACAAAAATAATAACTATACAGAAAGGAAATGAATATGAAAAGAAAACTTATTGCACTGACATTGACAGCGTTGATGGTTTTTTCCTCTGTAACAGCTCTTGCGGATGTGCAGAATGAAGGAAATGTCATTTATGTCAGTCCAAGCGGAAGCGATATGAATGAGGGAACAATAGACAAGCCCTTGAAATCGCTTAAAGCAGCTAAGGAAAAAGCGGCAACTATGAATAACAACCAGCCCTTGTCGGTTGTGTTCAGAGAAGGATTTTACTATATAAACGAAACCGTTGAATTTTCTATGAGAGATTCAGGAACAGAGGAATTCCCTATTCGTTATATGGCATATGAAGGTGAGAGACCTGTATTCACATCCTCCAAAAAGCTTGATGTAAGTCTCTTTGAGCCTGTAACAGATAAAGAGGTCCTTGCTAAAATTCCTGAAGAAGCAAGAGATTATGTTCTTCAGATGGATTTAAAAAAACTTGGCATATATGCTCCTGATATTTTGTATGATAAGGCAAAAGGAACTTATACGGAAAACTGGATTGATTTATACTTAAACGGAAAAACCCAGCAGGTTGCTCAGTGGCCGAACGGTATGATGAATTATGATATATACAACAAGCCTGTAAGTGCAGGTTCAACATCAAGAACCAGTACAGACGGCGGTTCATTTGAGGTTGCAACACCGAGAATTTTCAGATGGACAACAGCTGACCCTGACCAGGCAATGACTATGGGCTATTTCGGAAACGACTATACATATGCAGGAAATATGCTTAAAAGCGTAGATACCGAAACAATGACAGTTAATCATGCCTATGGAATGACCTATGGTATAATATCCGCAAAAACAAGACGATATAAGGTTTTAAATCTTATAGAAGAGCTTGATATTCCTACAGAATTTTTCGTAGACAGAAAAACTGAAACATTATACTATTATCCACCTTATGATTTAGAAGGAAGCGATCTTCATCTTTCTATAAACAATCAGTTTGAACTTATAAGAGCAGACGGTGTGAGCAATGTGAACTTTGAAAATCTTGAATTTTATGGTATGCATCAGGCAATGAACTTTTCTAACAGCAGTAACATAAAAATTCTCGGATGCACATTCTTTGGTTCAAGAAGCACTATGATTGATTTTACTCTTGATAGCCAAACGCTTGGCGGTGTAAGAAAGATTGGACTTACTGCGACTGCAAACACTGCAGGCTGTAAAGATTTTATTATAGACTCCTGTAATTTCTATGATGGAAATGCTTCTATGCTTAATACTGCAATGGGTGACAGTGCATATCTTGAAAAATCAAATTCTTATGTAAGAAACTGTTTCTTTGAACGAAGCAGTCTTGTTAATGGTAATACTACAACTGTAAGAATGGATAATAGCTGCGGAGTTAACTTTGTGAACAATTCAATGCATAATCTGTTTTTCCATGCCATTGACTACAGCGGAAACTATGCTAAAATTCAGTATAATGAAATATATAATGCAACAAGAGACCCTCACGATGCAGGTGTTATATATCACTGGCGTGAATTTACCGCAAGAGCAAACGATATAGCATATAATATTATACACGATACAGATAATAAGGGTATACAGGCGTCAGATTCAGGTACAGTTGGCATATACAGCGACGGTGAAAATTCGGGAAACTTTATTCATCATAATATATTGTGGAATAACGGTAACCCAATTCACCATAATTCAGGTGTAACAAATGATGTTTCTTATAATATTATGATGAAAGCCAGAAGAAAAGGTATGGCGTTTACATATCTTAACTATGTATACAGCTCGCCTTTAAGAGCGGAAGCCATTCCTCTTCTTATTGATATTGCGCCATGGTGGCTTGAACACTTCCCTGAGCTTGAATACGAAGCTTATTTTGCGGAAAATATTCAGTTTGGTTCACCGAATACAACTATTAATTATAACATTTCAGACTCTCAGGACGGTTCGTCACCTCAAGGAATAGCAACACTTCTTGAATATAAAAACAATATTATAATTGACCCTACAAAAGATACCTCAATGTTTGTGGATTATGATAATAACGATTTCAGATTAAAAGCAGGAACAGAGTTCGCAAAGGACTTCCCTGATGCATTAACCGATGAAAACTTCGATTATGCATGGACGGGTGTTCAGGTCAACGAATACAGAAAAACACTTCCTTATTTTAATGAAGAAAATTCTCCGTTCTATATGACATATCCAAGAGACGGACAAGGGGGGATTTATTCAAACAAAATTTCTCTTTACTGGGAAAATGCAAGAGGTGCTGACAGATACGAGGTTACCATTGCAAAAGACAAGGAAATGAAAGATGTTGTTCAGACAACTTCTTGTGAAAATAACTACCTTGAAAATGTTGAGCTTGAAGAAAATCAGATTTATTACTGGACAGTTGAAGCAGAAAACTATTCTGTAAATTCTCCTTCAAAGTGGAATAGTATAAGCGGAGTCAGAAGCTTTTCAACAGGAAAAGCCATTGCTGATAAAACCCTGACAGAACATTATATGGAAACAATGCTTTCTGATTTGGATAAAATAGTTGAAGGCACAAAAGAGGGCGAATTCCCTGAAGGCTCAAAGCAAAAGCTTATTGATGCAGTAGAAACTGCCAAGAAAAATATAAGCAAAAACAATATAACTCAAAAAGAAGTAGATGATGAGCTGGAAAATCTTAAAAAGATTCATTCAGAGATTGCAGGCTCTATGTATATTAAAACTGTAGGAATTTCAGATATGATGCCTGATAAAATGAAGTGGCACGGCTTAGGTGTAATTTCATGGGGTTCTGAAAATCCGATGAAGTTTGAGTATGATGAAGAAACAGGCATTTTCAAAATGACAGCTATGGTTAATAACCACACAGCTGTAACAGACGGTTTCTTAAACGATAAGGTTCTCAGAAAATACAGAATGAGAATAAGCTGGAACGGTGCAAGAACCTGGATGATATTCGGTGAAAAAGTTCAGAAGGATTTCTCGGTTGACCCTAACTTCATAATTGACGGTATGAACGCATCAGGCGCAGGTTATGGCTGGAACTCAAACTCTATAGTAGTAACAGGTGACTTTGGAGGTCTTGAATTCCATAACAGAACCAATAAATCTACACCTATTATGGATACTATAGCAAACAACTATATTAAAGACGGTGAGTGGTTTGATATTGAAATGGGTAGTATCACAACCCTTACAGGCGACCGTTATATTGTAAGAATAAACGGTAAAGAAGTATATAATAAGGCTATTGAAAGCTTTGTTATCGGAAAACCCGGTAGATTCTATGTTACATTCCCGATAAAAGGAATGAGTATGGAAATCCAGAATCCTGATGGCTTTACAGAAAGCGAGCCATATATGATGGTTGCACCAAGCGGTACAGTAGAGGCAGGAAAAGAACTTAAAGCATTTACTCTTGAAAATAACACTTCAAAAGATAAATGGAAAACAAGCGGAGCAGAAATTGAAACAGGTGAAGATTTCGTTCGTGCAAAAGCGACAGACGGAACAACCAAGAGCTCGCTTATATATAATGCAGAAGAAATCTATAACTCAATTGCAAACTTCGATACAAACTTCACAGAGCTTACCTATGAAAATCCATTTGTTATTTCAATGAGAGCAACAAATCCTGACGGAGATTATATTTCACGAGGAAGTCATAACTACTACATTACAATTAAACCTGGATACGCAGAAATCTTAAGAACAGGAAACAATTCCTCAACAATGATTGCAAAGGTTAAAAACAACGGAATATACAATGCAAAAGAGCGCACAAATATTCAGGCAGGCGTTGTAGACACAGACGGCGGAACAAGAGTTGTACTTGAAATAAACGGCACAAGAATGATTGACCTTATTGATCCTAACACAACAAAAGACAGCGGATATCTTGCATTCTGGAGTGATGAGGGTAAGGAAATCGAAATTCTTAAGCCTTCAATGGCAACGATTACTCTTGAAGATAAGTACAATAAGCCTTATGTTGAAAAGGGCACACTTGTTGTTACACAGCAGGAGGCTAAAAAATCTTCGGACTGGACAGAAAGCGGTATCGGTGTAAACGGAACACCTCTTGCACTTAATAAGCAGACAGGCGGTGCTGCAACTCTTGAATATGAATTAAAAGCACCAAATGATATTTATGATGTATATTACTGGGCAGGTAACACTTATACAGGTGATGAAAATGTCAAGGTTACAATAATTTCACCGTATGACGGATTAAACAGAGAATTCACCATCAGCAACAGATACTCTCAGGTTGGCTGGATGTATATGGGAACATATACAACAACTGACGAAGTAATCAGAGCAAGAGTTGAAGGATCTGGAGAAGGTCAGTTGCTTTCAGGCGGATTTAAGCTTATTAAATCTACAGATAACGAAAGATTGTTCAGCAGATTAGTATATGAGAACAAAGGCTCGGTTGTACTCAATACAGGCAAGAAGATGGCGTTTGTAAACGGACAGCCAACACTCTTAAGCACAGAACCTGTTGTTGTTAACGGAAGTACACTTGTACCTATAAGATTTATTTCAGAAGCTTTCGGTGCAACAGTTAAGTGGGATAATGCCACATCTTCTGCAATCGTTAACGCAGACGGACACACCTTGGTATTCAAGGTTAATGCAACAAGCTACACAGTTGACGGTGTAGAAAAACAGCTTCAGCAGCCTGCTACAACAGTAAACGGAAGAATGATGCTTCCGATAAGAGTTATATCAGAGGATTTAGGTAAGAATGTTTACTGGGAAGAAACAAACAGCGGACTTATCATAATAAATGATAAAGATATTGTTGTTCAGGGTCTCAAGGATAACATTCAGGCAGCGATAAATTATTATCTGCAATAAGGGAGGAATAAGATGAGAATTCATAAAAAACTTATTACTTTAATTCTTGTACTTACAATGGTGCTTAGCCAGGGGGTTTTAACACCCCTGGCTGCTGAGCAGTCGGCTTACAGTGAAGAAATAGAAGTAATAAAGGCTATGGGAATTATGGTTGGAGACGAAAACGGAGATTTCGGCTCACAGAACAATCTTACAAGAGCAGAATTTGCAAATGTTTTAACAGTTCTGCTTCAGATTAACGACTCAGATACCGCAAAAGAAAATGCCTGGTATTTCAAAACAGGAGATGCGGTAGAAAATCAGGTACTTGACGGTGAAAAAGAACCAAGATTTACGGATGTACCTGCAGACCATTGGGCATACGGCGTTATAGAACAGATAACAAGCATTGGCTATATGATTGGTACATCTGATAATGAGTTCTCACCTGATGAAAATGTAACAATCAATCAGGTAAATAAAGTGCTTGTTAAAATGCTTGGTTATGAAGTGTTCGCTGAAAGAAACGGCGGATATCCTGCAGGCTATAACTACATATCATCATCATTAAAACTCTTAAAAGGTATAAATCACTATGGTGAAACACCTATTTTAAGAGGCGAGCTTGCAAAAATGCTCGTAAATATGTTTGATGTTGAAATGGTTGAAATAAGTGCTGTAACAGATAGCGGAATTGCAACCTATATACAGTCAGACAAAACCTTCCTTGAAGATAAACTTGAAATCTTCACTGAAGAAGCTGAACTTACAAGCACATCAGTAACAGGACTTTACGGTGAAAGCGGTATTTCAGACGGAGAAGTAATTATCGGCGGTGTTGTTTATAAAGTAGCAGCAGGTGCTGAATATATCAACAGCTACCTTGGCAAAATTATTGAAATCTACTATGTGAAAGACTCAAACGGAAGAAATATTGTTCTTTATGCAAGACTTTCAGATGATACAGATGAATTTGTTATTGATATTAAGGATTTTATAAGTCTCACAAACGGAGAACTTAAATATACTGACGAAGATGAAGATGTTGAAGAATTAGATTTGGTTTCTTCACCTGTTATTATTTTCAACGGTACTTCTGTTGATACAGTAAGCACAGAACAGATAAAATCCTTCTATAACGGAACTATCACAGCAATCAACTCAGACAGCAAGGGCGAATACGAAATGCTTGTTATAGAGGCATACAGAACTATGTATGTGAAGAACTTTGCAGATGGAGTGGTTGTAAACGGTCTCCTGAAACAGGGCGTAGATGACGATGCGGTTTTAAACCTTAAAGAAGAAGACAATAAAAATACACTTATTACCTATTATAAAGACAATCTTCCTGTATCAGCTTCAGATATTTCAAATAATTCTGTAATTGATGTAGCAGTAAGCAAGGGCGAAATTAAGGTAATTATCACTAAAGAAACAAAGAACTGCACAATTGCCGCAATTTCTGATGATGCAGATGGATACTTCATTTATGATGCTGAAGGAAATTCATACAGAATTGCAGATGATTATCTTAACGCAACAGCAGCAAATCTTCCATTGATAGGTGCAAACTGTGTTCTGCACTTCAACAGCTTTGGTGAAGTAGCTTATGCGGAAGTTTCTTCTGCCGAATATCCAAACACAGGTCTTATTATAAATGTGGCAGAGGACGGAAGAGGTCTTATAAAAGGCGTAAAAGTTAAAATATTTGGAAAAACAGGCAGATTTACAGAATACAATCTTGCTGAAAAGGTTTCATTTACAGATAGTGAAAACAACGAAACAAGATATAAAGATGCTGAGCTTGTTTCAATACTTGCAGGACTTAAAAACAAGCTTGTAACCTTCAAGCTTGATGATGATAAAAATATATCTGCAATTAAAGAGCCTATGAAGCTTTCTGACAGACAGGAAAGAGATAAAGGCAGACTTGGTGTTATTTATGAAACAAATGACAGTGCAGGATATTATTCAAGCAACTTAGGTCTTTCGGCATATGTTACAAGTAACACAACAATCTTCAGTATTTCAAGCAGTATTAACCTTTCAGAGGAGGAAAAATATCAGGTATATACAAAAAAAGAGTTTGATGCAATACCTGAATTGAAACTTTCATCTGTAGTTGCGTACAACACAGATAAAAATACACCTGATACAGATGTTCTGGTTACCATTAATACAGCTTTAACAACATTTAAAATGGCAATCAACAAAACTCCGTTATTTATTGTTGACAAAGTTATGCAAAGTAGTAATGCAGACGGAGATCCGACAACCATACTTGAAGGAACATATCTTGCAAATGGTAAACAGCCTGCAGCTACAGCTAAAACATATGTAAGTGCAGCAGGAGCTTTCTCTAATATGAGAGCACTGGCAGGAACTGACACGGAAACAACATATACCGTTCAGAAGGGTGACATCATCAGCTGTATGGAAATGAACGGAGATGTTAAATATGCTGCTCTGGTATATAGAAGAGACCTTGATTATCCAATTAATGCCAGATATGAAAAGGGTGCTTTTGCAGGAATAAACAGCGGTATTTATAACGATACAACTAACTCAAATCCGTTCAATATGTCAGAATCAGGTACTACAATTGATGTAAACGGATATAGTGCGATTATAGCAAGTCTTGGATCAAGCAACACAAGTGCTTCAGCATGGAGATTTTACGATATGTTTGTAATAAGTGCAAACGAACAGTATATAACATTAACAACACAGGATTTGTCAATACCTGGAAGTGTACCTGAATATGATAATTCGGCATATACTGTGGTTTCAATTCCTGTTCCGACTAATATAGCACATCAGACAAAAAAAGGAAACAATTATACAAGCGGTTCCATATATTATACTGGTATAAAAACCTATGAGGCTAGTCTTAACGATTGCTCAAGAGCAATTATGATAACATACAACTTAAGTCCTTATAAGTTAATCATACTTAATTAAGAGTGATAGGAGGAAATAAAATGAAAAGAATAATTTCAATTATAATAGCTTTGACAATGCTTCTATCAACTGTAAGTGCATTCGCATCAGGCAGTATCAGTGTAAATATGCTTGATGTTAATCTTTTAGACAGTGCTATAAAAGTTAAACTTGCGCAGGCTGAAAAGGGAGAAAGCATACTTTTGGTTGTAACAAACCCTGGATATGCAGATGATGCGGCTGATATAAAATACGCAGTGCAAAACTTCAGCAATCTTACAGCTGACAATGAAGGAAAAGCAGAATATTCATTTAAGCTTTATGCACCTCTTGATGGTGAATACAAAATTTATGCAAATGGTGTATATCTTACAGCATTTACATATGACACGGCCTCTATGAAGAATGTGGTTGAAACAATTGCTGAATATGCAAAAAATAATAACAAAACAGACCTTGAAACTTATATCAAAAATGCAGAAGTTTTAAAAACTCTTGTACTTGATGCATTTGAACCAATCGTAAATACACAGATTGGCATTGATATGTCAAAGGTAGCAGAAGCACTCATTAGTGAAGTAAACAATAGTACTTTCACAGGCTCTGATAAAGAAAACGGTGCAAAAATGCAGAGCATTATAAAGTCTGTTGTTGCTCTTGAACTTTTAAATCAGAACAAAGCTGATGAGTATATTTTCAACAGTGACGGATCTTTAATATACGATTCTGCATTAGAACTTTCTAAAATTGATGAAAAGAAATCTGTAAGCCTGTATGAATACTATATAAATGGTTACAGCGATGCATCTAACACATATGTTCTTACAGACAACGGAAAAGCTGCTGTAAAAAGTGCGTTAAAGGGTAAAAACTTCACATCAACAGAAGAACTTTACAAAGCATTTATGGAGGCAGTAATCTGCGTTGGTACTAACAACAGCATGCTCAAAGGAAGCACAGGTGCAATAACCTACGGACATATAAACGGATTGCTTACAACTGCAAATAAAACAGCAACAGGAGTTACAGGTACAATAACAAACTTTATTGCAAACAAGCTTGCAGGTACAACAGAGATAAAGGATGTTGCACAATTAAACAGCCTTATTTCACAGTATGCAGCCCTTGAAGGACAGACGACTTCAGG
>CAZMRY010000046.1:0-11211 GCA_964568815.1 uncultured Eubacteriales bacterium
AAGGCGGAAAAGAAGTTGTTACTATACCGTATTTGTCTGCATCTTTTTTAAGCCTTGTATTGTGAAGGAGCTTTAAAAAGCCAAGCTGAAGCATATCAGGTCTCATAGAATAGGCATAATCAAAGCCTTTTTTAAAGGTTTCGTAGGTCTCTGAAGGAAGACCTGCAATAAGGTCTGTGTGAAGATGTACTTTTTCTGGAATTTTTAATATTCTTTCTTTAACCTTATCTAAATCGTAAACTCTTGAAATTGCAGACATTGTGTCTTTGTTTGTGGTCTGAATTCCTGCCTCAACCTGAACAAAATCGCTTGCTTTTTCAAGAAGAGAAATAAACCTGTCAGAAAGTAGCTGTGGTGCAATTTCAAAATGGAAATGGGTGCTTTTGTTTTTGCTTATTATGTACTCTAAAATTCCGCAGGCTCTTTCGTCATTTTCATTGAATGTCCTGTCTACGAATTTAACGAGTGAAACATTATTTTCAATAAAAAAATCAAGACCTTTTTTAACATAATCCATTGAAAAAAATCTTGTTTTACCCTGACTTGAAGAAAGACAGTAGCTGCAGTTAAAAACACAGCCTCTTGATGTTTCAAAATATATTATTCTGTTTTCAAGTGCCTTTAAATCCTCTTTTTTGTATGGAAATTCAAGCTTTGTTAAATCAATGGGAATTTCCGCATTTTCTCCCCATCTGTATACAAGATTTGGAATATTTTCAAAAGGCTCACCATTTCTTAATGCTTTTATTGCATATTCTCCCTCGCCTTTTATAACGCCGTCAACAAAAGCATTTTCAAGAATATTTTTACTGTTATATCCTGCCTCAGGTCCGCCAAAAATAATAAGAGCACCTTTTGTTGACTTAATCATTGATGCAAGCTTTAAGGCATAGTCTATATTCCATATGTAGGTTGAAAAGCAAAGTATCTCAAAGTCTTTTTCCATAAGCTTTGAGAATACCGAAAATATATCGTCATTTATACTGCATTCAAAAATATCGCAGCCTGAAAACTCCCTGAAATACCTTACAGCAAGGGAGGAATGTGCAAATTTTGAATTTATTGCAACTGTGCATAGCTTTTTCAAATTAATCACCGTTTTTTATTTTATCACAAATATCTTGCAAATACAACTGAAAAAGAGTATAATTATCCTTAAATCAGAAAGGATGTTGATTATGTCTACATTTGGTATGAAATGCAAATTATACAGAAAAATAGAAGATACAATTTCAAAAGTAATTGAATCTTACACCTTTGGTGAAATTATAACCGAGGGGAAAGAATGTATTGTTAAAGAATGTCTTACTGCAATTAAAACGGAGCTTTGTGATGAAATATTCCCTGTAAGACTTTATAACAAAAGAAAAAAAGAAAGAATTGTTGCCTGCACCGTCGGAGAAGATGGTATAAGAGCAGATGCAGAAATTCTTTCTCTTGCAGTTAACTCAGTTCTTGCAACAGGCATAAAGGAATTTAAAATCACCTTAAGCCATAAAGAACAAAACGACGATGCAGTTGAAGAGCTTTTTGAAATCTTAGAAAGCTTTGGGCTTTCAGATTTTATTGATGTTAATTTTGACTATCAGGGCTCAGACCTTACAAGCACCTTTGCTTTTGAGTGCAGATATGAGGATAAAATGATTTTAAGAGGCGGTAAAGGCTATGACGGTAAAATCCCTTACAGCTATGTAAGCTTTATGACCGAAGAACTTACAGATATTATCTTTAATTCAAAAATTAAAGAGCTTACAGATTTACCTGTTGCAGTTGTTGCATCTGCATCGCCTGCAGATTCATACAAAATTGCATTCGGTTTAAGAGCACAGGGTCTTAATGTGCGTGAATATTTAAAAACAACCTCTATGGTTGATGCCATTGAATACACCGAGGCTCTCGGCTCAACAATAGTTATCTGGGTTGCAGAAGACAAAATTGTTATGAAAAATATCAAAACAGGTGAAATGAGCGAAACCACCGCTGAAAAATTACTCGGCGGTAAATAAAAGGCCAGAACGGGCGACCACACAGGGACGCCCCTACAATGTTGAAAAAACACCGCCCGTGGGCGGTGTTGGCAGGACGCATTTTGCATCCAACAGGTTCAAAAATGCAGGCATATTTTGACAAAGTGTCGCCGTGGCATATTGTAATATGCGAGGCAGAACTTTGTTGAAAAAACACCGCCTTTGGGCGGTGTTGGTAGGACGCATTTTTGCATCCTGTTAGGGGGGTATACAAATTATGTGTTACCTTGTGAGGTCATATATATTATTGCCCCGATTTTTCAGATTTATACACCTTGGAGGAAAAAATGAAATATTTTTTTACTGTTTTTATATGTAAAATATTTATTCTGTTTTTAAAGCTTATGGGCAAAAAGGCTACCTCTGCTCCCGGCAAGCTTGCATTTAGGCTTTATCCTGACATTTTAAAGGAATATC
Organism: uncultured Eubacteriales bacterium; assembly: GCA_964568815.1. Classification (GTDB taxonomy): domain Bacteria; phylum Bacillota; class Clostridia; order RGIG6154; family RGIG6154; genus RGIG8700. The sequence goes on from CAZMRY010000046.1 coordinate 2,445, forward strand.
AGGGCAGGGTAAAAAAAGAGATTATTGCAGTTATGGGTACAAACGGAAAAACCACAACGAATAATCTTCTTGCAGACTTTCTTGAAGAGGCAGGATATAATGTTGTTTGTAACCGAATAGGTGCAAATATGGACGAAGGCTCACTTGTTGCATTTTTAAACAAGACCTCACTTTTTGGCAGAACAAGCATTGACTATGCATGCCTTGAAATGGACGAGGGCTGGGCAGAATATATTTTAAACTTTATAACTCCATCTAAGATAGTTATAACAAATCTGTTTGCAGACCAGCTTGACCGATACGGCAGTATGGAAAACATAATGGAGTTTTTAAAGAAGGCTATAAGAAAAGCACCAGCTGCAACTCTTATTTTAAATGCAGACGACCCAATTTCTTGTGCTATGGCAGAGGAATTTGAAAACGAAAAGATTTATTTTGGCATAAAAGACAAGGCTTCAGATTTTTGTGGTGACTTAAACGAAGGTGAAAACTGTTTTATATGCGGAAAACCTCTTGACTTTGAATACCGTCACTTTTCACATCTTGGAAAATACAGTTGTGAATGCGGTTTTAAAAGACCTGATGCAGAGTTTAACGCTAAGGACATTAAGCTTTTCCCTGTAGTTGATTTTGAAATAGAAAACTATGGAAGACTTACCCTTAATTCAAGAGGTCTTTACAATGTTTACAACACCCTTTCATCATTTACCGCAGCAACAAAATGCGGTGTTGAATTCAAGGCTATAGAAGACGCCCTTGAAAAGTACAAGCCACAAGCAGGAAGAATGGAAAAGCTTTATTTAAAAGATAAAGAATGTTATTTAATTCTTGCAAAAAATCCTGCAGGCTTTAACCTTTCAATTTCTGCAGTTGCCGAAGACAAAAGAACAAAAGATATTTACCTTGCAGTTAACAACCGCATATCAGACGGTGTTGATGTTTCCTGGCTTAAAGATGTTGACTTTTCACCAATCATAAACGAAAGCACTCTTTCATTTACAACTGCAGGTACCAACTCAGAAGACGCACTAAACCGTCTTAAAGAACAAGATGCCAAAAACTGCACAGCTTATAATGATATGAAATCTGCGATAGAAAACATCATATCAAACAGCAAGGGCGAGGTCATTTATCTCCTTGCAAATTATACTGCACTATATGAGACGAAAGAGCTTTTGAGTTAGAAGTTAGAAGTTAGGAGTGAGAAGTGAGAAATTAAACTGTGCGAAGCACAACTTCACAATGCAAAATATTATTGACAAATCTGCAATACAGATATATAATGAATATAGAAAAAGGCAAGACCTCAAACGGTTGTGCCAAAGTTTAGTTATTTAAAATAACCGCAACCTTAGCCGAGGGCGGTTATTTTTTTATGGAAATTACTAAAAGTAAGAGAACAATCATAAATAATATGTATTCATTATCCATAGCAATCACCCCCTTTGTCAGAGATGAGTGCACAACCGCCGGTGTAAACACCGTAAATGAAATCTTGCCCGTCAGCTATTGCTGACTTTTGTATTATACTGTCTTTTTAGATTTTTGTCAACGATTGTGAATTATTCGTCGATATGTATTCGGCTCGATATATTTTTGAAAACTCTATATATTGCTTCGCAATTCGATATGCACAGTTGCAACTCCTCACTTCTAACTTCTGACTCCTAACAATATAAAACGATATTCTCGCTATGCTCGAGAGATATTAAGTGTTTCACATTCAAAGATATTGCTTCGCAGAGATATTGTGCTTCGCACAGTGCATAATTCCTAATTCCTAATTTTAGCGGGCGGATAATATCCGCCCCTACTTTACATTCTGTATTAACGGGCGGATAATATCCGCCCCTACAAAATATTTCCGAAAAAATGTTAATAAAAGTTTTCCATACTCTGTGGAAAACTTTTATTTTCACCCTTGTTTTTGGCTTGTTTCTGGGGAAAAGTCGGTGGAAAACTTCAAAAAGTGGTGGAAAACTCATTTTAAGACAACCCTTATTTTGTCCCAAAAAGCAACCCTGTAAAGCAATATGCTTTACAGGGGATTTGATGGGAAATATCATAAATTTATCGTTTCAAGCATAGATTTTATGTTGGGCAGAATTTCATTTTTCATCATTTTTGACGGTTTGTAAACAAGAGTTATTCCGCTTTTTGAATTTGAGAAATAGAACTCTACTCTGTTCTTTGCCACAAAGTCTACAAACTTCTGCATAGGTGAATTTTCGGTCAGCTTAAAGAGAATAGTTTCTCCCTTTTGCACCACATCTGAAACAGAAAGCTTTTTAGCCAAATCTTTAACAAGCATACTTTCGATTAAGTTTTCAACTGATGTGGGGAGCTTACCGAAGCGGTCCTCTATTTCTGTTTTTATATCCTCCGCCTCTTCATTATTTGAAACACAGGCAATGGCTTTGTAAACATCTATTCTTGTTTTCTGGTCTGTTATATAGCTCTCCGGAATGAAACAGCTTATGCTTAAATCTATTGAAATAGGTGTTTCGATTTCAGGGTTGCTGTTGTTCTTTAATTTATCAACTGCCTCTTTTAAAAGGTCACAGTATAGCTCATAGCCAACCTGATTTATGTGGCCGTGCTGTTTTGTGCCTAAAACACTTCCTGCACCCCTTATTTCAAGGTCACGCATAGCGATTTTAATACCTGAACCAAACTCTGTGAATTCTTTGATTGCTTTAAGTCTTTTTTCTGCAACCTCGTCTATGATTTTATCACGCCGAACTGTTAAATAAGCGTAGGCAAGTCTTGATGAACGGCCTACTCTTCCACGAAGCTGATAAAGCTGTGAAAGACCGAATTTATCTGCATCTTCAATTACTATTGTGTTGATGTTGGGCATATCAAGACCTGTTTCGATAATGGTGGTGCAAAGAAGAATGTCATACTCTCTGTTTAAAACACCAAGCATAATTGTTTCAAGCTCTGTTTCGCTCATTTTACCGTGAGCAACTGCAATTCTTGCCTCAGGCACAAGCTTTTTGATTTTACCATATACAGAATCAAGGGTTTCAACTCTGTTATGGAGATAATAAACCTGACCGCCTCTTGACATTTCCTTTATTATGGCAGTTTTTATTGCCTCGCTGTTGTATTCCATAACATAGGTCTGAACAGGATGTCTGTCTTCAGGAGGGTCGTTTAAAACACTCATATCACGAAGTCCGTTCATAGCCATATTAAGAGTTCTTGGAATTGGTGTTGCAGAAAGGGTTAAAACATCTACATTTGTTTTAAGCTCCTTTATTTTTTCCTTGTGCTTAACACCAAAGCGTTGTTCTTCGTCTATAATTAAAAGTCCTAAATCTTTAAATTTAATGTCGTTTTGAATAATTCTGTGTGTGCCGATAACAATGTCTATGCTTCCCTTTTTAAGCTCCTCAACAATTGCTGTCTGTTGTTTTTTATTACGAAATCTGCTGAGCATCTCAACCTTAACAGGAAAATCCTTCATTCTGTTTACAAAAGACTCGTACTGCTGTTGTGCAAGAAGGGTTGTGGGAACTAAATATGCAACCTGCTTTGAGTCCATAACCGCCTTGAATGCCGCTCTTATTGCAACCTCGGTTTTTCCGTAGCCAACATCACCGCAGATGAGTCTGTCCATAGGACGCTCTGATTCCATATCATATTTAACGCTTTTAATTGCTTTAAGCTGGTCGTCTGTTTCAACATAGGCAAAGGTTTTTTCAAACTCTGCCTGCATATCTGTATCAACACCAAAAGAAAAGCCTTTTTCCTGCTGTCTTTTTGCGTATAAATCTATAAGCTCCTGAGCAAGAATTTCAAGAGATTTTCTAACCTTTGTTTTTGCGGTTGCCCACTCTGTGCCACCAAGCTTATTTACCTTTATACCATCTTCCGCTCCGATGTATTTGCTTATTAAATCAAGCTGATTAACAGGCACATATAAAACATCATTGCCCTTATATTTTATTTTTAAATAGTCTTTGGTTACATTATCTATAACAAGCTGATGTATACCCTTATAAACACCGATACCATGATATCTGTGAACAACGAAGTCGCCCTCGTTAATATCCGAAATGCTTCTTATGTTACCCTTTGGTTTTATTGGCTTTTTCTTTGGAGCAACAGATGATGCAATGGCTCTGTCTGAGATTACCGCTGTTTTTGTTTCAGGATATTCAAAGCCGTTCCTTAAGGTTTTTTCAACCAAAGTTACCTGACCCTCAGAAGGTGCTTTTTTCAGTTCCTTTTCAAAGGTTGCTATAATTGAATTTGAGATAAACTGAGATATAAGCTGTTTTGCTCTTACCTCATTTCCGCAGGGGAACAAAACACTGTATCCTTTTCTTAAATAAAATTCAAGGTCATCACACAAAAGTGCAAAATCTCCGTTATAAACAGGCATAGACTTGGCAGGAACAGAAACCTGCACCTTTGGATAAAGTCCCTTTGCACTTATTGTAAGATTTGAAAAACCTACTGTAAAAATATCCCTTTCGGTTATTTTGCTGTAGCTTTCCATATAATATGAAACTTCCTTTTGCTTTTTGGAAAGCTTATATTCCTTTTCAAGAGCAGAGGTTATGCTGCCCGCTAAATCCTTTGACGCATTTTCGTAGGACTGAACACATTGATGCGGTTCATCAATAACTACTATATAATCCTTTAAGTAGTCAAAGATAAGGCTTTCCCTTACTGCAAAATCTTCAGATGCAGGAGTAACCGTTATCTCTTTTACTTTTTCTATCGAACGCTGAGTTGAGGGGTCAATTTTTCTTACAGACTCAATTTCTTCATCGAAAAATTCTATTCTGTATGCACTGTCCCCTGTAAAAGGATAAACATCAAGAATACCGCCTCTTACTGCAAACTGTCCCTTTCCCTCAACCTCGTGTTCTCTTCTGTAGCCAAGCTTTGCAAGGCGTTCTGTTACGCTTGATATTTCGTAAACAAGCCCCTCTTTAAACAAAAAGGTGTTGTTTACAAAGCTGTCCCTTGATACGATTTTCTGAGCTACCGCCTCTATGGTTGTTATGATAAATTTCTTTTCTTTTGAATATACAAGGCTGTTTAATGTGTTTATTCTGCTTTTTGTATTGTTATTGCTTTCAGCCTCAATGCTGTAAAATCTGTATTCCCTTTCAGGATAGCTTAAAATACTTTCTTCATCAGTAAAAAAGGTCATATCCTCTGCTACAAGGCCTGCAGAGATTGGGTCTGCACAAATATAAAGCAGTCCTTTGTCAAGCTTTGAGCACAGAGAAAAAGCCAAATGCACCTTTTGTGATTCGGCTGTTGATGTCACCCTTACAGGTGATATATTTTTCTCATAGTAATTTAAAAGCTCTTTAAAACCGCTCTGGCTTTCTGCTATTTCAATATATCCCTTCATACTTCTCCGTTATACTTATTCATTGCACTTTGTGCACCCGATTTAATCATTTCGATAACAGCGTCGTTTACTCTGCCCATAACCTTAAAGAGAACCTCTGCCTCTGCCTTTGATATTTTGCCAAGAACATAGTCACAAAGGTCGCCCTCTTTGTTTGCTCCTACACCGATTTTAATTCTTCCGAAAACATCAGAGTTTAAATTCAGTATTATTGATTTAATACCGTTATGTCCCCCTGCACTGCCCTTTTCTCTTATTCTTATTGTGCCCACAGGAAGACTTATATCATCATATAATATTATTATTTTATCATTCTCGATTTTATACCAGTCTGCTATTTCCCTGATTGAATCACCGCTTAGGTTCATAAAGGTCTGAGGCTTTGCAAGAACAACCTTTTCACCGCCTAAAATCCCCTCGCCGATAATAGCCTTATGCTTTACTTTTTTAACATCTATATTGTTTTTCTGAGAAATGTAGTCTATGGCTGAAAACCCCATATTATGTCTTGTTGCCGCATATTTTTCTCCTGGATTTCCAAGCCCTGCTATTAAGTACATGCTTTACTCCTTTGTCACTTGTTTTATTAAATCAATTATTTTTTCTATACCGTTGCCGATTTCTGCATTTTTCTGGCTTGTAACATACTTGTCTTTATTTAAAAATACTTCTTTTATTCTTTCAACAAAGCTTTCACCTGTGAGATTTTCTTCTTCCTCATATTCCATAAAGCCCTGAGCCTTAAAGGATTTTGAGTTTTCTATCTGGTCGCCTCTGCTTGCTTTTCTTGAAAGAGGTATTAAAAGTGCAGGCTTTTTAAGTGCTAAGATTTCAAAAATGGCAGTTGCCCCTGCACGGGAAACAAGCATATCAGCCGCCGCTAAAACATCCTTAAGCTCATGGTTTAAATATTCAAACTGACAGTAACCTTTTACATTAAGCAAGGTTTCATCAATATGACCTTTTCCGCAAAGGTGACATACATCAAATACTTCCATTAAATCAGAAAGATTAGCTCTTACGCTTTTATTTAAAAATTCTGAGCCAAGACTTCCGCCCATCACTACAAGCATATGCTTTTTGTCTTCAAAACCGCAAAGTTCTTCTCCCTTGCTTCTGTCACCTGTTAAGATTTCTTCTCTTACAGGCAGACCTGTATATACACTTTTATCTGTCGGCAGATGATTTCTTGTTTCAGGAAAGGCGTAAGCTATTTTCGTTGCTGATGAAAATGAAAGCTTATTTGCAAGACCCGGTGTTATGTCCGACTCGTGAATAATCACAGGAATTTTAAGGCTCTTTGCCGCCCACACAACAGGACAGGACACAAAACCACCCTTACTGAACACAACATCAGGCTTGATTTCTTTTAAGATTTTTTTAGCCTGAGCTGTACCCTTGAATATTCTCGCAATGTCTTTTACATTCTCCATATCAAGGTATCTTCTCAGCTTTCCTGCCTCGATTTCATAAAATGGAATGTTTTCCTGTTTTATAAGGGAATTTTCTATTCCGTTTTTTGTACCTATATAAAATATTTCAAAGCCTTCTTTTTTTAGTGGCTCAAAAAGTGCTATGTTTGGAGTAACATGCCCTGATGTTCCTCCGCCGGTTAAAACTATTTTCATAATAATCTATTCCTTTCAAAAGACAAGACTGAGCTAAAATTGCACAGATTGTGCTGATTTGCGACTGTCGTGTACTTTGTGTACACAAAGGAGTAAAACAGTGCAAGATGTGTGATTTTAGTTTCTGTCTAAGCTTCTGTAGGAGATAGCCTCCGACAGATGTGCTGATGTAATATTTTCACTGCCTGCAAGGTCTGCAATTGTTCTTGCAAGCTTTAAAATCTTATCGTATGCTCTTGCAGAAAGAGAAAATTTATCAAATGCAATCTTTAAAAGCTGAGTTTCCGCATCTCCAAGACCGCAATATTTTCTTATATGAACAGAGCTCATTTGTGCATTTGCATAAATACCGTCTTCCTTAAATCTTTCAAGCTGAATTTTTCTTGCCTTGTTTACTCTTTCGCGGATAGCCTCACTTTTTTCTCCTGTTTCCATACTTTTAAGCTCTTCAAATTTAACAGGATTCATTTTTATATGCATATCTATTCTGTCCATAATAGGTCCGCTTATTTTGGACATATATTTTTCAATCTGGGTTGGTGTGCATTTACACTCATGCTCAGGGTCGCCGAAATATCCGCATTTGCAAGGATTCATCGCCGCAACGAGCATTATATTTGATGGATATGTAACTGTTGAATGAACTCTTGATACTGTAATTTTCCCATCCTCTAAAGGCTGTCTTAAAATTTCAATGGCATCCTTTCTGAATTCAGGAAATTCGTCTAAAAACAGTACGCCGTTATGAGCAAGGCTCACCTCGCCCGGCTTTGGAACTGCTCCGCCCCCTGAAAGACCTGCTGCTGATACTGTGTGATGTGGACTTCTGAATGGTCTTCTTGTTATAAGTGATGTGTTTTTATCTGTTACACCTGCAATAGAATGTATTTTTGTAACCTCCAAGGCTTCATTCAAGGTCATTTCAGGAAGGATTGAGCCAACTCTCTTTGCAAGCATTGTCTTACCTGTTCCGGGACTTCCTATCATACAGCAGTTATGTCCCCCTGCAGCCGCAATTTCAAGGGCTCTTTTTGCCGTATTCTGTCCTTTAACATCCGAAAAATCGTCTATACCGTCAAAGATAAAGCTTTCGGTCAGGTCTGTGTATTGGGCAGGAGCCATTCCCTGTCCCTCTGAAAGGAACTTTATAACCTGATTAAGATCCTTACAGGCATAAACCTCAACCCCCTCAACAACCGCCGCCTCTTTAGCATTATCTTCAGGGACAAAAATTCTTTTTATGTTATTTTCTTTTGCACAAATACTGCAGGGCAGTATTCCTGAAACTCGTCTTATATCTCCGTTTAAAGAAAGCTCACCTATAAACATACTGTCTTTAAGTGCATCCGCCTTAAAAATTCCAAGGCAAGTACCTATGCCAAGTGCAATGGGAAGGTCATAAAACACGCCCTCTTTTTTCATATCTGCAGGAGCGAGATTTACGGTATATTTCATCGACGGCATTTTAATTCCGCTGTTTTTAAGGGCAGAGCGTACTCTTTCCTTACTTTCTTTAACTGCGGTATCAGCAAGTCCTACTATGTCAAAAGACGGCATTCCCTTGATTGTGTCTACTTCAACTTCAACAATGCGGCCGTCAACACCTGCAATTGCACAGGATTTCAATGAAGTTACCATATTTTTCCCCCCTATTTAAATTATGGGCGGATAAAATCCGCCCTCAAGTTAATGACAAATCCCTCATTTTGACGATTGCTTTGCAATCTACACCTCACCACCGCCTGTCGGCGGAGCCTCC
>CAZMRY010000047.1:0-11117 GCA_964568815.1 uncultured Eubacteriales bacterium
ACCCTACATTTTTAATGTTTTGCTTGCGGTAGAACGACTTTTTCGACGGTCTGAGCACCTCAATGGAGGTGCGTTTTTTATTAACATTGTTATAAATGCCTTTAGCATGTTGCTCATTTTGTGCAAAAAAAATATCATATTATCTATTGATTTATAACCGATTATTTTTTATACTGCATATGAGGTGGTATGATGAAATTCAGTATATGTCTTGATATGCACTACGCACATCTGCCGTTTCCTGAAAGACTTGAAAAAGCAAAACAGATTAATGTTGATGCTATAGAGTTCTGGAAATGGACAGATAAGGATGTTGATTTAATAGAAAATTCAGGACTTGATATAAGTATTTTTAATCTATGCAGTAATGATGAAGCTTTAACTGCTGACCTTTTAAAAGGGATCCTGAACACGGGCAGAAAAGCAGAGCTTTTAAAGGCAATAAAAGAAAGTGCTCCTGTATATAAAGCACTTAATGCTAAGGGCTTAATTGCTTTGATTGGCGAAAAAAACGAAAGCCTTTCATATGATGAGCAGATTAAAAATATAAAGGAATGTCTTTTGTATGTAAAACCATATCTTGAAGAAAACAATATAAACCTTTTTGTTGAACCTTTAAATGATATAGACAGAAAAAATTATTTTCTGCCTTACTGCACCCCTCTTTTTGAGATACTTAAAGAAGTAAACAGCAAGAACATAAAGATGCTTTATGATATATATCACCAGAATATGATGAAAGATTTTTCCCTTGAGGAAGTACTGGGAAATATAGATTTGATAGGTCATTTTCATGTTGCAGACTGTCCGGGCAGACACGAGCCGGGAACAGGAAATGTTGATTATATCAGCATTTTAAAGGCTATAAAGGAAACCTCATATAATGGTTTTGCAGGCTTTGAATTCAGACAGCAAAATGAAAATTTCAATATTAATAAATTTATAGGAGAAATATAAGATGGACGAAATGAAGCTCGGAATTATAGGACTTGGGGAATTTTCAGCCCAGTTTTTTGATGTATATAAGGCACACCCTAAAATCACATATCTTGCAGGTGCAGAGTTTTATGAGGACAGAAGAGAAGCGTACAAAGAATATTTTGATACAATGTACGCAAGTGCAGACGAAATGTTTGAAAAAGACAAGGAAATCAACTGTGTAGGTGTTTTTGCACAGCGTCATCAGCACGGACCTTTAATTATAAAGGCTCTTAAACTTGGCTATAATGTTATGACCGCTGTTCCAATGGGATGCACAGTTGAAGAAATCAAAGAAATAATTGATATAGTAAACGAAACAGGTCTTAAGTTTATGATGCTTGAAACCTGCTACTACTGGCCCGATGCAGTTTATGCAAGAGAAAAGTATAAATCAGGAGATTTGGGTAAATTTGTTTACGGCGAATCGCAGTATTATCACACCATAGAGGAAATGTTCTGCTCTTTCCAGTCCGCAGGAGATGGTTGGAAAAGAGTTGCAGGAATTCCGCCTATGTATTATGCTACGCACTCAATTTCAATGCTTTTCTCTGCAATTGATGACTATGCAACAAAAGTATCCTGTTTCGGATATGAAGATACAGAAAATGACGGTATATATGGCAAAGGTTTAAATGACTGGGACAATCCATACAGCAATGAAACAGCTATATTTACTATGTCTAAAGGCGGATTTGCAAGAATTAACGAATTCAGAAGAATAGGTAATACAAAGCCTTCTTCATATGTAACAGGTGTTTACGGAACAAAAGGGATTTATGAGCACAGCGGAATGCAACATATATTCTCACAAAACCCAACGGGAAGCTGGCAGAACTATCATCTGGAAGATGTAAGTGACCTTATTAATGTTGATGCTTATCTTGAAGAACGTCCGCCACTTTCAGAAGCACATGGATATAAGTATCATTGCGGTTTTTCAAAGGTGCATAACACAGAAAGACTTCCAAAAGAAATAATGGAGCTTTACAAGGTTGCAAGAGAAAAAAACATAAATAATATCATAGGTCACAACGGTTCTCATATTCTTCTTGTAGATGACTTTGTAAGATGTTGTCTGACAGATAAACAGCCATTTATAAATGCCTGGGAAAGTGCAAGATACACAATTCCGGGAATTATTGCACACGATTCTGCAATGAATGGTGGTATTGAAATGGAAATTCCTGATTTTGGGGGAATGCCTGAGAAATTTGAACTTATGAAATTCGAGGATTTGAAATATGAAGATTAAAGTTGCAATAATAAGCTGTGGAATGATTGCAAACAGTGCGCACATTCCTGCATACAAGTTTTTTGAAGATTTTGAAATCTGTGCAGTGTGCGATATAAATGAAAAAGCTGCAAGAGAAACTGCAGAAAAACATAATATCAAAAAATATTATACAGATGCAGACGAAATGCTTAAGGTTGAAAAACCTGACCTTGTTTCTGTATGCGTACCTAATATGCTTCACAAGGAATACACCTTAAAAGCATTAAATGCAGGTGCAAATGTTATCTGTGAAAAGCCTTTAGCTGTTACATATGCAGATGCAAAAGAAATGTTTGACCTTGCAGAAGAAAAGAACAAGCTTTTGGTTGCATGTCAGAGCATGAGATTTACCCCTGACAGACTTGCGGCAAAAAAACTGCTTGAAGAAAATGAAACAGAAATATACTATGGCGAATTTTCAAGAATAAGAAGAAGAGGAACTCCAACCTGGGGAACCTTCCACATCAAGGAGAAAAATGGCGGAGGTTGTTTTATAGATATAGGCGTTCATATGCTTGATGCTTTAATATGGCTTGCAGGCAACCCACAGATTAAAGAAGTTATTGCAACTTGCGGTAAAAACCACGCGGGGGATGTTGGTTCATTAAAGGGTAGCGGTGCTTTAACAGGCAGTGTTGATAATGCAAGACCTTTTAATCCTGACGAAATGAATGTTGAAGATTTCTGTAGCGGAAGTCTTTTGTTTGAAAATAATTTAAGAGTTAATTTCAAAACCTCCTGGTGTGCAAATCTTCCTGATGAGGCATCGATAAGACTTTCAGGTAAGGATTTTGGCGTAACCCTTCCTGAAGGTAAGATTTATACAGGGGAAGATAATGAAGCCCCTTTGGATATAAAAGAAAATCTATATTCATTCAGTCCGTTTTCAGGACATTTTTATGTCATAGATAATGTCCGTAATGTGTTAAAAGGAGAGGAAGAACTTATTATCAAACCTGAAGAAACACTTAATGTTACAAAGATTATAGAGATGATTTATAAGTCAGCAGAGGAGAATAGTTTATGATAAAAGCAGTTATTATTGGCTTTGCCCATATGCATGTTAATGAGGTCGCACTTTATATCCACGAAGCAGAGGGGATTTCTCTTGTTGCCTGTGCAGACCTTGTTCCTGAAACAGCCGAGCTTACAAAAACCAGATACACAAGAGGCTGGAATGTTGAAAATGTAAGAGAAAACTATTGCAGTAATATATATAGTGATTATATAGAAATGCTTGATAAAGAAAAGCCTGACATTGCATTTATTTTAACAGAAACCTATAAAAAGGTTGAGGTTGTTGAAAACTGCGTAAAAAGAGGAATAAATGTAAGTATAGAAAAGCCTATGGCAATGACATATAAAGAGGCAGAAAAAATCAAAAAGATGGTAGATAAATATGGCGTCTTTGCTATGGTTAACTGGCCTCTTACATGGCGTCCATATCTTCATCAGATGAAAAATGCTCTTGATGAAGGTATAATCGGCGACCTTATAAAAACGAAATTTTTAATAGGAAACACAGGCCCTGTAGGCAGAGGTGCTATGCACAGAGGTGTATCAGAGGCGGCAGAAGAAATGACTGATTTACAAAAATCAAAAATGTGGTGGTATCAGAAAAAATGCGGAGGCGGAGCTTTCCTTGATTTCTGTTGCTACGGATGTATGTTCTCAAGCTGGATCAATAAAGAAGAAGCAAAATCAGTTGTTGCGGCTGCAGGAAACTATGCAACAGACTTTTCAGATGCATATGACAACGGAGCAGCACTTGTTAAATATGAAAACAGTCTTTCGGTTTTAGAGGGCACATGGACTACTCCTTCAAGAGCAATTCCTGCAGGTCCTACGCTATTTGGTACAGAAGGTGTACTTATTTGCGAAAGAGAAGATGGAGTACCTGTTGTAAAAGCCTTTGATATTTACGGAAATGATATTGATGTTCCTGAATTTTCATATCCTGAGCATATGAAAAACATAGCAACACAGTATGTTCACTTTGTAAAAACAGGCGAGCCAATTCACAAAACCCTTTCTCTTGACTTTAATATGAAGGTTATGAAGCTTCTTGACAGAGCTTTAACCTCTGCAGAGAGAGGCAAGGAGGAGAAACTTTGAAAGGTCTTGTTGCGGACATAAAAAGGGCATCTTTTCACGATGGTGAGGGGATAAGAACAACTGTGTTTTTAAAAGGCTGTCCACTTTCCTGCAAATGGTGTCATAACCCTGAATGTATTTCTTTTGAACCTGAAATTCTCACATATCCTGAAAAGTGCATTGGATGTAATATGTGCAAAGACGGGTGCTATAGCGGAGCAAAGGTAACCTGCGGTAAGTATTACACACCAAATGAGCTTGTATGTGAGCTTCTTGCAGATAAAATTTACTTTGAAAACGGTGGAGGCGTTACCTTTTCAGGCGGCGAGCCGATGACACAGAAGGAATTTTTAGAGGAATGTGTGCATCTTCTTAAGAAAGAGAATATCAGTTGTTTTATTGAAACCTCACTTATAATTTATGACGAAGAAGTTTTAAAACTCTTTGATGCTGTTCTGGCAGACCTTAAAATCTTTGACAGCACAATACATAAAGAATATACAGGTGTAGAGAATGCTGACATCAAAGAGAATTTTAAAAAACTTGATGCCTTGAATATACCAATATATGCAAGAACACCTCTTATTCCTGAAATAAATCAGGAAATAGATAAGATTTCACATTTTTTGAAGGAACTTGAAAATGTGAAAAAATATGAGCTTCTGCCATATCACAGTTTAGGTATTACCAAGGCACAGGCGCTTAATAAAGAATTTACGGAATTTACTGTTCCGTCGAAAGAAATGCTTAAGGAGTTTGAAAAATATGCTTTCATACGATGACAGATTAAAAGCGATGCGTGATACAAAAATACGCCATACTCTTGAAAAAAGAAAACAAAACGGCTATACAGATTTAGACGATTTCGGCACAGTTCCAATCCCTGAAGACTATGAGATTGAGCCTTGGTACAACAGCTCTAACGGTAGTTTTTACGGTTATGACGGAATGAGTGAAAATTTTTGCCGAGTTATCAATGCTCATCCTGCGTATGTTGATCCTATGGAAATGCTTTGCGGCAGATGGAGAGATATGCTTGTTAATTACAGAGGCGATGTTCATTATTTGCCTGACTGGCTTAAGAAAAAACCAAAAATAATGGAGCTTATGGCAAGCGCTACAGATCAGTGGAGTAAAAGGTGGGATGAACAAAGATTCCCTTATGACCACTTAAAGCCTCTGCAGGAGAAATACAATATCCAGACAGGTATAGACGGAGATGCACATTTTGCCTGTGATTATTCAATAGGTTTTGAGCTTGGTTTTGGCGGACTTCTTGAAAAAATCAGAAAATACAGAGAAATAAACAAAGATAAAAAAGATTTTTATGATGCAGAGGAAAAATGTCTGCTTGCTATAATTGATTTTGTTGACAGACATATTGAAAAAATAAAAGAGCTTATAAAAGTTGAAGACAGACCTGAAATCAAGGAAAGCTTAGAAGATATGCTTGAAGTTTGCAGTGCGGTGCGTCTTGGTGCACCAAAAACCTTTCATCAGGCTTGTCAGTGGACTGCATTTTTCAACTGTGCATCAAGAATATACACCAGAGATGGTGCAGGCTTCCAGCTTGATACACTTTTGTATCCTTTTTATGAAAAAGATATAAAAGATGGTATTTTAACTGAGGAAAAAGCAAGATTTTTAATTGCAAATCTTCTTTTAATTGACCCTCACTACTATCAGATTTCAGGTGTTGACGAGAATGACAGAGATTTGACAAATCCGCTTTCATACATAATATTAGAGGGTGCTGACAAAATCAATATCTCCTGTAATCTTACTGTGCGCGTTCACGAAAACTGTGATAAAAAATTTATTGAAAAAGCTGTTTATTATCTACTTAAAAATAAAAATGCGTGGCCCAGATTTTGCAGCGACGAAAACCTTGCAAAAGGCTATATGAGAAACGGTATAGACAAGAAAACCGCAAGGGAAAGAATTGCAGTTGGTTGTAACTGGATGTGTGTACCCGGAAAAGAATTTCCAATGAACGACACAGTGAAAATAAATGTTGCAAAAGTTCTTGATGAGGCATTAAAGGATTTTAAAAAACAAAAAGAATACAGTCTTGAAAAGCTTTTTGCACTTTATGAAGAACATCTCACAAAAGCAATAGAGGTAACGGCAGAAGGAATTAATCTGCACATAGATTACGCATCAGAGGTAACACCCGAACTTATTATGAATCTTTTAATGCACAACACTCTTGAAAAAGGCGAAGATATTTCAAAATGTGCCCAGCTTTACACAGTTGGTATAGACGGAGCAGGTCTTGCGGTTGTTGCAGACTCATTTGGTGCAATAGAAGAAAGAATAGTAAAAGAGAAAATTTTAACATGGCAACAGCTTTTTGATGCTCTTGAGAATAATTTTGAAGACGAAAGAACAAGACTTATTTTAAGCTCTGCACCACGCTATTGCGGTGGAAACACAGTTTCAGATAAGTGGGCAGTAAAGCTCACAGAAAGCTTTGCAGGACTTATAAAAGCACAGAAAATGCCGAAGGGCAGACTGCTTATACCGGGTTGGTTCTCATGGGCAAGAACAATCGAGTACGGCGAAAAGGTCGGAGCGACACCAAACGGAAGAAGGGCAGGAGAGCCGATTTCTCACGGTGCGAACCCAAATCCTGGGTTCAGAAAAGACGGAGCAGTTACCGCACAGTCAAATGGTATTGCATCTGTTCAATGCGGATACGGGAATACTGCACCTCTTCAGCTTGAATTTGACCCGTCGTTAAAGGCAGACAGCGAGGGGATAGCAAATATAACAAACCTGATTTTATCTCACTTTGAACAGGGCGGAACACTTATAAACATAAATATTTTAGATAAAGATAAGCTTATAAAAGCACATGAAAATCCTGACCTTTACCCGGACCTTGTTGTGCGTGTTACAGGCTTTACCGCATACTTTGCAAGCCTTTCACCTAAATTCAGACAACTGGTTGTTGACAGATTTTTAGCTGAATAATAACAAAAACCCTGATAGTAAATCAGGGTTTTTGTTATTATTCATGAAGTCTTTAGGATTTTTGCCTATAATTTTATTGAAAAGACTGATGAAATAATATGTGGTTGTGATAAAGGTAGCTCATATCAATGTTTTTCATATGTCTGTCTCAGAGAATAGTTTAAATTCATAGGTTTTACCTGTTTCTGTAGGGAAGGTTATCATATCGTCATTTATTATTTCAAAGGTTCCTTTTGCTTTTGAAATGTTTTTATATCTTAAGGTAGCTTTTTGTCCTTTAAGGGATTTGATTTTGATAGCTACTTTTTCGTCTTTTCTCATTGCAGAAACTTCAAAACCGCCTCGTGCACAAAGTCCCTCAAAGCTTACATTTTTTGTGATGTCAGGAAGAGCAGGGAAAATATCTATATAACCGCTGTTGCTTTGCATAAGCATTTCTGCATAAGCAGCGGTAGCACCGAAGGATCCGTCTATCTGGAAAATTCCTTCTTCATAGTGTTTTCCCCACATATTAGGAAAGGTGTTACATTTAATTACATCACTTAAAACTGTATATGCCTCATTGCCGCATAATGCTCTTGCAAACATAAGTGCTTTATGTGCCTTAGACCAGCCTACACCTGAAGTAAATCCTCGCATTTGCAAGGTGATTTTAGCAGCATCAAGCCAGTCTTTTGTAGTTGCATTTATTATATTTCCGGGATAAAGTCCGCAGAGCTGAGAAATGTGTCTGTGATCTTTTTCACCGATATCACCGTAATATTCTTCTTCTCTGTATTCCTTTATCTGTCCTGATTTACCAATGATTACAGGCTCATATTTATCTATCTGATATTTAACCTTTTCAACAAGCTTCATATCAACATCTTCGTAGTCTAAAAGCTCACAAATTCTTAAAAAGCTCTTGTTGTTTTCGTAAATCATCTGCTGGTCAAAGGCACAGCCTATTGTTTCATAAGGCTTGCCATTGTGAAACTGTTCGGGCGAAAAAGAACAGGTTGCAAGAAATTTGCCATCAATTTCTTTAATGCATTTCATGTAAAACCTTGCCATACCTTCAAAAATAGGGTAAGCATATTTCTTGAGAATTTCTTTATCAAGTGTAAAGTCGTACCAGTCCATATAAGCCTGTGTAGTAAGACCGCCTGTTCCGGGTCCTGAATGTCCGCCAACATCTCCGATGTATAAAACACCGTTGCCTGTTCCCACAATCCAGCCGTTTTTACCTTCTTCATAGTTTTCAGAATGATTTTTTAATATGTATTCATCAGCAAGCTTTTGAAAAGCCTTCATCCTTTTTTGATTGAATTCATTGTAAGGAACAAAACATTCTGCTAAATTACAGGTAAATGCAGCCCAGTAATTCATTTGTATGTTTATGTTGTACCAGTATCCGTTTGTCCATGGAGGAACCTGATGAAAATTCCATATTCCCTGAAGCGCAGAGGGAAGTCCTCCAATTCTTGAACTTGAGATGAGCAAATATCTTCCCACATTGAAATGAAGCTCTTCAAGATAAGGAATATTTTCACCATTTCGGTACTTTTCAATCAGCTTATCTGTACATTCGTTGTCATCTTTTCCTCCAAAGTCAATTTTAACTCTGTTATAAAGAGTTGAAAAGTCATTAAGATGACGCTCAAGTAGCTGAGAATATGTATATTTTTCTGCATTATCGAGAATTGCTTTAACTTTTCCGTGAGGGGACTCGTTGCCCTTAAGCACATTTAATCTGTCTTCAGGATTAACATCTTCACAAAGTTCAAAATTTGTCCCAACAGCAAGGATAAGGTGAGCATTTGTTGCATTTTCAACTTTAATATGGTCACCTGATGATAAAATTTCGCCATCACTGTAAACTCTTAAAAGTCCTTCATATTCAATATTAAAGTATTCAGAAACACCATCAACTTTTGTTTCATTGCCTTTGACAGTAGTTTTACCTGTTCTTCCCATATGGTCGTTTTCTTCATACAAATAATCTCTTGTATAAGGTGCAATTGCCTTTAAAGAGAAACTAAGTGCTCCTTTTTCTGATGCAGAAAGCTCAAAAACAAAGCATCTGTCAGGATATGAAGCAAATGCCTTTCTTGTATATTCAACACTGCCTGAAATGTATTTCAGAGTAACAATTCCTGTTTCAAGATTTAATGTTCTTTCGTAGTCGGTGAATTCCTTGTGTTCAAATTCCAGATATATCTTTTCAAAACACTCATTACCTGCACATTCAAGAGGCTTTTGATGTTCTTTTGCTACCATACCCATATAATGAGCAGGAGGGAGACTAAGAGTGTGCTCAGATATTGCAATGCACTCTTTTTCAACACCTGAAAAAACACCTGCACCTAAAAATCCGTTGCCAACATACAGTGAATAGTTTTCCCAACCGTATATCGTTTCTTCGGCAGGTGTGTTAAATCTTATAATATTACTGTTCATAGAAAAAACCTCCTGTCAAGTAAATTATAATATAATGAAAATTGTTAGTCAAGAAAATAAAAAAATTCCACAGAGAATTTGTTTGTAAATTTATTTGAAGAGATTGTAAAAATATGTTATAATAAACTGAGAAAGGAGAAGTTGTAAAATGAAACTTTTTAAAACTATACCGGTATATAAAGATTATATATGGGGTGGTAATAAGCTTAAAACTATATACGGCAAAAAAACAGATATGTCGCCCTTAGCAGAGAGCTGGGAGCTTAGCTGTCATAAAGATGGTATGACTTATCTTTCAAACGGAATGTCACTTGAAGAATATATCAGTAAAAACAAAGGTTGTCTTGGTACTATGTGCCCATCTGATGAATTACCTGTTCTTATAAAGTTTATAGATGCTCAGGATAATTTAAGTGTTCAGGTGCATCCAACTGATGAACAGGCAAGAGTATGGGAAAACCAGAACGGCAAAACTGAAATGTGGTATGTTGCAGATGCTGAAAAAGATGCAAAAATTACTTGTGGCTTCAACAGAGATGTAACCGAAGACGAACTTAAAAAAGCCATTGAAGAAAATACCCTTGAAGAACTGTTGTCTGTATATAATTCTGAAAAGGGAGATGTTTTCTTTGTTGAGGCAGGCACAGTACATGCAATCGGCAAAGGAAACCTGATTGTAGAGATTCAACAGAACTCAAATGTTACATACAGACTTTATGACTATAACAGAGTAGGTAAAGATGGAAAAACAAGAGAACTGCATATAGAAAAAGGAATAAAAGCATCAAACCTCAAAAAGACAACATTAAACGATAGAGATGGTTGCATACTTGCAAAATGTAAATATTTTCAAGTAACAGAAATTGAATGTAACACAGAGGTTAACCTCTGTGCCGATGAAAAAAGCTACCATACTCTTGTTATAGTAGAAGGAAATGTTAAAATAGGCAATGAAAATTTTGTTGCAGGCGAAACTGTATTCATCCCTGCAGGAGAGGGGATGTACAAATTAAAAGGAAAAGCAACTGTTCTTTTAACAACAAATAAATATTAATTAATATGAATATATAAATACGATGATGTTTCTTTCAAGTCCAAGTCTGAATCGGTCTGGTTGATAGCATAACAGTATTTGAAAAAGACAAAAGTGAAAAACCTATAACACAGGAAATAAAAATTGAATACAGATTTATCAAAAATCTTTTGCAGAAAGAGAAAGAGGACATTGTCTGTTAAACAAACAATATCCTCAATCCTAAACTGGATACACTATATAAAGACAAATAGTGTATTTAAGTAATGGCGGAGAAGAAGGGATTCGAACCCTTGCGCCGGGAGTTCCCGACCTAACGGT
>CAZMRY010000048.1:0-11048 GCA_964568815.1 uncultured Eubacteriales bacterium
CGCCCCTACGGTCATTATTTATGCATATCTATACATTTTGCTACAGACCCTTTTTGCACTCTGGAATTTTTTACATTACCTTTTGGCAAGTTTTATTTGTTTTTCGACGGATTCCTTTGAAGGTCCGCCTTCTGATTTTCTCATATTAACGCAGGTTTCAAGGTTAATTGCATCAAAAACATCTTCTTCAAAAATTTCTGAATATTCTTTGTAAACCTCAAGGGGAACTTCCTCTAATGTCTTATCGTTTAAAACGCACCAGCCTACTATTGAGCCTGAAATTTTGTACGCATCTCTGAACGGGATGCCTTTTTTTGTAAGGTAGTCAGCTAAATCTGTTGCATTTATAAAGCCCTTTGCGGCAGCCTTTCTCATATTGTCCTTTAAAACTGTCATAGTGTCAATCATAGGAATAACTGTAATAAGACATTCTTTTATTGTGTCAACCGCGTCAAATATTGCCTCTTTATCCTCCTGCATATCCTTGTTATATGCTAAGGACAAGCTTTTCATCATTGTAAGAAGTGTCATTAAATCGCCGTAAACTCTGCCTGTTTTACCTCTTACAAGCTCAGTTATATCAGGATTTTTCTTCTGTGGCATAATGCTTGAGCCTGTTGAGAAACCATCATCAAGTTCTATGAATTTGAATTCCCAGCTACACCACAAAACAACTTCTTCTGAAAATCTTGAAAGGTGCATCATTGCAATGGAAATGTCAGAGGCAAGCTCAATTGCAAAATCTCTGTCCGAAACACCGTCAAGACTGTTTGTGCAAACGCTGTTAAAGCCAAGCTCCTCTTTTACCATTTGTCTGTCAATAGGGTAGGTTGTACCTGCTAAAGCACAGCTTCCAAGAGGAAGAACCTTTGTTCTCTCTAAACACTGGGTGAGTCTTTCTTTATCTCTTAAAAGCATAGAAACATATGCCATTAAATGATGCCCAAGCATTATAGGCTGTGCACGCTGAAGATGTGTGTAGCCGGGCATAATGGTTTCTTTGTTTTCTTCTGCTTTTTTAATGAGCGTTTCAATAAGCTCTGAAATAAGCTCAATTATTTCTTTTATTTCATCAATAAGATAAAGTCTTAAATCAAGGGCAACCTGGTCGTTTCTGCTTCGTGCAGTGTGAAGTCTTTTACCTGCATCACCAATTCTTTTTGTAAGCTCTGCCTCAATAAACATATGTATATCTTCGGCATCATTGTCAAATGTGAGCTTTCCATTTTCAATATCTGCAAGAATTCCTTTTAAACCCTCTGTGATTGAAATAACATCTTCATCAGAAATAATACCACACTTGCCAAGCATTTTTGCGTGTGCCATACTTCCTTTGATATCGTGTTTATACATTCTGCAGTCAAAAGAGAGGGAAGAGTTAAAGCTGTTAACTCTTTCGTCTGTATCTTTGGTAAATCTGCCTGCCCAGAGTTTCATAAATTTTTAATTCCTTTCCGTGTTAATATCGCAAGAGAGTTCCCGCAGGAACTCTCCTTTTAATTATATAAGTTTTTTACCTTTTTTAAGGTCTTTTTTTGCCTTAACTGTAATAGGAAGACCAAAGAGATTGATGAAGCCCTGTGAATCCATCTGGTTGTAATCTTCGTCTTCACCAAATGATGCAGTCTGTTCGTCGTGAAGTGTATCAGGACTTGTAACACCTGCATTTATAATATTACCTTTGTAAAGCTTGAGTTTTACATCACCGTTAACTGTTTTCTGTGTTTCGTCAACAAAAGCACGGATAGCATCACAAAGAGGTGTGTACCACTGACCGTTGTAAACAATGTCTGCCATTTTCTGAGCAACGATTGCTTTGAAGTGTGAAGTTTCTTTATCAAGACAGATTGTTTCCAAAACTTCGTGTGCATGATAGAGAATTGTTCCGCCCGGTGTTTCATAAACACCACGGCTCTTCATACCAACAAGTCTGTTTTCAACAACATCGAAAATGCCGATGCCGTTAGCACCACCGATTTTGTTTAATTCTTCGATGAGTGAAACGCCATCCATTTCCTTGCCGTCTAATTTAACAGGAACACCTTTGTCAAAAGTAATTGTAACATATGTAGCCTTATCAGGAGCTTTTTCAGGTGAAACACCAAGCTCTAAAATCTTGTCAAACATTGGTTCATTTGCAGGATCTTCAAGGTCTAAGCCTTCGTGTGATAAGTGCCAGAGGTTTTTATCTTTTGAATAGCTTGTTTCTCTTGTAATCTTAAGAGGAATGTTGTGTGCTTCAGCATATTCAATTTCCTCGTCACGGGATTTAATATCCCATATACGCCAAGGTGCAATAACATCAAGGTCAGGAGCGAAAGCTTTGATTGTAAGCTCAAAACGAACCTGGTCATTACCCTTACCTGTGCAACCATGACAGATAGCTTCAGCATTTTCAGCCTTTGCAATTTCAACAAGACGCTTTGCAATAGGGTAACGAGCGAAAGATGTACCTAAAAGATAGCCTTCGTATTTAGCACCTGCCTTAAGAGTAGGCCAGATGTAATCTTCAACGAATTCTTTCTGAATATTTTCAATATATAATTTGCTTGCACCTGTTTTGATGGCTTTTTCTTCAAGACCGTCAAGCTCAGTTCCCTGACCAACATCAACACATACTGCAACAACTTCACAGTCACCGTATGTTTCTTTAAGCCATGGAATGATAATTGATGTGTCAAGTCCGCCTGAGTATGCAAGAACAACTTTTTTGTACTGTTTCATAACTAAAAATCTCCTTCAGTAATTAACTTATGTGAACATTATACCACCTATATTTCATTTGTCAATAGTTTTTGCATAAAAATTTAACAAAAATGTATTTTTATGCAAAATATATGTATAAATATTTGCATATTTAAAAAAAAGTTGCATAAATATTAAAACGAGGTGGTATATTGAAAGAAATAATTTATATAACTGCGATTTACACAGGCACAATAATAGGGGCAGGCTTTGCCACAGGCAAGGAAATACAGCAATTTTTTGCAAATCCATCAGGCATAATAATTGCATTTTTCCTGTTCCTGATTATAAACACAAGACTTTTTACATATGTAAATAAAAATAATATTTATACATATGAGGAGCTTCTTGACTATAAGTGTCCAAGATTAAAAAATTTTGTTAAGGCTGTATCAGGTATTTTCGCACTTTTGTCCTATGGGGTTATGTGCAGCGGAGCAGGTGAGGCACTTAATTTTAAAGGTGCAGGAATACTTTTCTCTGTTATATGCTGTGTTATTTTTTTGTTTGAGCTAAAAGGTATAACATATCTTAATTTAATTGCAACCCCGTTAATAGTAATAGGAATAGTCGCCATATCCTGCACAAAAATTACAACCTTTGCAGATACTACTTACAGCTCTGTTAAATACTGTGCATACAACACTCTTTGCTGTCTGCCTGTTATTCCTTCCTTTAATTATTATATGAAGGACAAAAAGAAAGCATATATTTCAGCTTTATCGGTAACCGTAACTGTTTGTCTGCTTATTTTAGCGGTATATTTTGCTCTGCCTGATATTGTTATAAATCTGCCTCTGCTTAAAACAGCAGAAGAAGTGGGGCTTACATACTTTTATTATCCGTCACTTCTTCTTGCAATGCTTACAACTGCTGTTTCATCAGGATACGGATATATGTGTTGTAATACAAAGGGTAAATATACCCATATCGGCGTACTTTTTATTACCTCTATAATAATGCAGAGAATAGATTTCGGTGTGCTTGTTAATTATGTATTTAATTTCTTCGGTCTGGTAAGTTTGGGAATTTTATATTTTTTACTTAAAAAATCTTGAAAAATTGTGCCTTAGGTGTTATACTTAAATAAATTTAACAATAAGGGGATAAAATATGAAAGACAGATCAAAATTAATTTCAATTACAACAACCTGCGCAGTGCTTGTAGTTTTAGCATGCGTTGGACTTTATTACTTGCAGAATAACCGCATGGACCTTCCTTATATTAAGGCATTCGGTTATCTCGTAGCTACAGTATCATCATTATTTGCACTCATCTTTCTTAAAAAAGAAGAGGGCAGAAGAGAACTTGCACTTGGCTCATTTGCATTTTCAGCATTGATGCTTGTGTCAGGTATACTTGCAATTATTCCTAAAGCATCAGGAATTGCAGACCTTACATCACATCTTGCAATGGCATTTTTTGTACCATTTGCACTTTGCTATGTTGGTAAGCTTGCAACAGGAAAAGATGTGTTTGAAAAAGTACTTGTTAAAGCAATTATCCTTGCAGTTTCAGTATTAGTTGTTATAATTCTTGGATTTATATACAGTCCTTGGGTATGGACAGCATATAAAGTTCTGTTTGCATTATGGGTAATTATACTTATTGCAGGAGCAGTATTTGCAGTAATTAACTTAATAAAGAAAAGAGAAGCTTTTATTAACTGGTCATATCTTTTCTTTGTACTTTCTTGTGCAGCAGTATATGTTCAGAGTGTAATTAATACAGCAAAATTCACAAGAACACTTGAGGCGATTGCGTTACTTGCAGTATCATTCCTCGTGGTTGCTCTTGTATGTAAAGAAGAAGTAAAAACAAACAAAAGATAAAGGAGAAAAATAAAATGGCTGAAAACGAAAACATTGTACTTTTAACAGATGATGAAGGAAACGAGGTTGAATTTGAACATATTGATACCGTTGAAATGAACGGAGAAATGTATGTACTTCTTCTTCCGGTTAAAGAACCTGATGACGGAGTTGTTATCTTAAAATTTGAAGAATCAGAAGGCGAAGAAATTTTAGTTGGCGTGGAAGACGATAATGAAGCCCAGGCTGTTCTCGACCTTTACAACTCATCAATAGAAGAATAATAGAATTTCCTGCCTGATTTGTCAGCAGTCTTAAATGTTTTGAACCAACAATTGATTAAAGGGAAATCGACTTCGTTTGTGGCTTGCAGGCCTTCCACTTTATGTGATGTTAGGAGCGACTAAGCAAATGAGAGATTACCCACCTGTGAAAACAGGTTTAAAAATCTGAGACTGCAACGGTCAGGTGGGATTTTTACTTATAAGAAAATTTTTTGTCTTTTATGCAACCTTTTTAAGAAATAAAGGGTGTTATAAGCGGAAAACATAAAAAAGGAGAAAATTTATGAAAAAAATTATAGCACTTATTTTAGCTCTTGCAGTTATGACATCTCTCGTAGCTTGCGGAGGAAAAACAGATGTTGAGGATGTTAATGCTTCTGACGAAGCAGTAGAAACAATTAGCCCTGAAGAAGGTGTTGAAGATGTCGCTGTAGATGATGAAAAGCCTGCAGAAGACAAAAAGGAAGAAACAAAGAAAACTGAAACTGTAAAACCTCAGGAAGAAGAACCAACAGCTAAACCACAGGAAGAGCAGAAACCTGCTGAAAAACCTGAAGTTAAACCAGAAGAAAAACCTGCTGAAGCAGCAAAAACTTTAGGAACAACTCTTCTTGCAGCTTTTAAGGAAAAAGCAGCAACAGGAATGGATGCACAGTCAATTGCAGATGCACTTTTAACAAACCCAGCAATTAAATTCGGTGGCGGTGCAATGCCTGTTGAAGAAGGTTA
The DNA here is from genome assembly GCA_964568815.1 of uncultured Eubacteriales bacterium. GTDB lineage: Bacteria > Bacillota > Clostridia > RGIG6154 > RGIG6154 > RGIG8700. The sequence goes on from CAZMRY010000048.1 coordinate 5,571, forward strand.
TCTTTCAGGTTTTGACAATGCAGAAATCAAAGGCTTCAAGAGTGGTGTTATGTTTGCACCAATGATTGGCTCAATTCCTTTTGTAGGATATATTTTTGAACTTTCAAGTGCAAATGATGTACCTGCATTTATTGCAAATCTTGAAAATAACGCAAACAAAAGATGGAACATCTGTGTTGAAGCAGATGAAATGGTAACAGGCAGCTCAGGCAACAAAGTATTCTTTGTAATGTGCCCCGCTTCATTGGAGGATTAAATTATAACTTAAAACGGACGCTTTCGTGTCCGTTTTATTCTTAAGGGAGATATTTATGCTTTTTTCCAGTATTCCATTTTTATATTATTTTATACCAATAGTACTGATTTTATATTACTTAGCTCCAAAAGTGCTTAAAAACACAGTTCTACTTATTTCCAGTCTTATATTTTACGGATGGGGAGAGCCCAAATATGTATTTTTAATGGTTGCAACCGTACTTGCGGGATATATTTTCGGAATTTTAACAGAAAAATACAAGGGAAAGCCTTTAGCAAAGGTTTTTCTCACACTTTCGGTTTTAACAAGCATTACAGGACTTATTTATTTTAAATACGCCGATTTCTTTATAGAGAATTTTAATGCAATAACAGGGCTGTCCATACCCCTTTTAAAGCTTGCGCTTCCTATTGGCATCAGCTTTTATACCTTCCAGATATTAAGCTACAATGTTGATGTTTACAGAGGTGATGTTAAGGCTCAGAAAAATCCTTTAACCCTTGCAACATATGTGGCACTTTTTCCACAGCTTATTGCAGGTCCTATTGTAAGATACTCAGATGTTGAAAAACAGCTTGTTGAAAGAACACACAGCTTTGATATGGCATCGGAGGGTATAAGAAGATTTATTATCGGTCTTTCGAAAAAAATCCTTCTTGCAAATACACTGGGTGAGCTTGGCGAGGTGTTTTTAGCCTCAACAGATGTATCTGTTTTATATTACTGGCTTGTGGCATTTGCTTATATGCTCCAGATTTACTTTGACTTCTCAGGGTACAGCGATATGGCGATAGGTCTTGGAAAATTGCTCGGCTTTGATTTTATGGAAAACTTCAACTATCCCTTTATATCAAAAAGCATAACAGAGTTCTGGAGAAGATGGCATATTTCTCTTGGTACATGGTTCAGGGATTATGTGTATATACCAATGGGCGGAAACAGAGTAAGCAGACCGAGAATGCTCTTTAATATATTTTTAGTATGGTTTTTAACCGGTTTCTGGCACGGAGCACAGTGGAACTTTATTGTATGGGGGCTTTATTTCGGCATAGTCTTAACTCTTGAAAAATTCTTTTATTTAAAGCACCTTGAAAAGCATAAAGTCTTAGGACATATCTATGTGTTGTTTTTAGTTGCGATAAGCTTTATGATTTTCAATGCAGGAAATTTAAGCTTGGCAGCTGAGTATGTAAAAGGTATGTTTGGTATTGGTGATGTACAGCTTATTTCTGCAGAATTTATCTATCAGCTTAAAAACTATGGATTTGTACTTTTGTTGGGTGCGGTAGGTGCAACACCTCTACCCCGAAAACTTGCAGGAAAATTTCTGCCCAAAAACTCAACAGGTGATATACTGGAAACCTTATTTTTAATTATTTTACTTGTTGTATCAACGGCATTCCTTGCAGATGGGTCGTTTAATCCCTTCTTATATTTCAGATTTTGAGGTGAAATATGAAAAATATAATAAAAACATCAATAATTGCAGTTCTGGTTCTTGTGATATCACTTTCATGTTGGTTTAAGCCTCATACAGCGTATTCAGAAACAGAAAGAAGACTTCTTGCTGAAAAGCCTGTATTTTCAGCTGATACTGTTTTTGCAGGGAATTATATGAAAGATTTTGAACTTTATGCAACAGATCAGTTTCCTTTTCGTGATAATTTCAGAACTTTAAAAGCTCTTTTTGCAGAGTATATATTGAATAAAAAGGACAATAATGGTCTTTTTGTTGCAGAGGGACACATTTCAAAGCTTGAATATCCTGTAAACCCTGATATGGTAGATAACGCAGAGGGAAAATTTGATTTTCTATATGAAGAATATATGAAAGATAAAGATGTTAACATTTATCTTTGTGTTATTCCTGATAAAAACTATTTTATTGCAGAGAAAAACGGCTATATTTCAATAGATTATAAGGCTTTTGCAGAAAACTTTGCAAAAAGAATGGATTATATGAAGTATATTGATATTTTTCCACTTCTTTCTCTTGCCTGTTATTACAACACAGATTCTCACTGGAAACAAGAGAAAATTATTCATATAGCAGAGCATCTTGCAGAAAGCATGGGACAAGACTTGGATGCACTGTATAAAGAAAATACTCTAAAAAATCCTTTTAAGGGCGTGTATCTTGGGCAGTCTGCATTACCATTTAAGGCTGACACTATAAAATATCTTACAAATGACATGCTTGATAACTGCACAGTTAAATATTATGATACAGGTGTGGCGGTAGAGGGAGATATGTATAATATGGAAAAGGCAGAAGGCAAAGACCCATATGAAATGTTCCTGTCAGGCACATCGCCCTTAATCGAAATTGAAAATAATATGGCAGAAACAGATAAGGAGCTTGTAATATTCAGAGATTCCTTCGGAAGCAGTATTACACCTCTTCTTGTACCTGCCTACAGAAAAATAACTGTTGTGGATATAAGATATATCCAAAGTGCATTTGTGGGGAACTATGTTAATTTTGACAATCAGGATGTATTGTTTATATATAGCACAACACTTTTAAACAACAGCACAGCATTCAGGTGATATTATGAAACTTTATTTTGCACCCTTAGAGGGTATAACATCATACACATACAGAAACACTCATAATGAATTTTTCGGCGGATGTGATGAATATTTTGCACCATTTATTTCACCAAGTGAAAATGAAAGAATAAGTGAAAAGCATTTCAGGGATATTCTGCCTGAAAATAATAAAGATATCTCCCTTGTACCACAGACGCTTACAAACAACAGTGAATATGCTCTTATGTTTGAAAGACAGGTTGAAAAAATAGGATACAAAGAGTTTAACATAAATCTCGGATGTCCTTCGGGAACAGTTGTAAAAAAGGGAAAAGGCTCAGGCTTTCTTAAAAATCCTGATACACTTGACAGCTTTCTTTCGGAAATATTCAATAACAGTAATCTTGATATATCTGTCAAAACAAGAATTGGTTATTCATCATCTGCAGAAATGGAAAGGCTCACTGAAATTTATAATAAGTATAATTTAAAAAGCCTTATTATACATCCAAGAGTAAGAGAGGCAATGTATACAGGCGTACCTGATATGGAGGTTTTCAAAAAAGCATACGAAAGCTCTCAAAATAAGGTTTGCTATAACGGTAATATCTTCACAGTCCATGATTTTGAAAAAGTTTCAGCAGAATACAAAGACCTTGAGGGCATAATGCTAGGCAGGGGAGCTGTTGCAAACCCTGCCATATTCAGAGAAATAAAAGGCGGAAGAAAGGTTGAAACAGACGAACTTGTTGAATTTACCGAAGTTCTTGCGGAAAGATATATGAAGCTTTTAAAGTCAGAGGTGTTTACTCTTAAAAAGCTTAAGGAAATATGGATGTACATAATGTGGAACTTCCCCGATGAAAAGAAAACACTGAAAGCTGTAAAAAAAGCTAACAATCTGGCGGATTTTAAATGTGCTTTGAATTTACTTAAATAAACTGTTGCAAAAAAGGTAAAGATATGTTATAATATCTTTATCTTTTTACATTTTGGAGGTTAAAATTATGCAGGGAAACACGATTCAGATTCTTGTAGCTATGGTAATTTATATGGCAGTAGTTATATTTATTGGAATCGCATTTGCAAAAAGAGCAAATACAAATTCAGAAAACTATTATCTCGGCGGTCGTTCTTTAGGCCCTTGGGTTGCAGCAATGAGTGCCGAAGCATCGGATATGAGCGGATGGCTTTTAATGGGTCTTCCTGGTGTTGCGTACTGGTGCGGTCTTGCAGATGCAGCCTGGACGGCAATCGGTCTTGCAATCGGTACATATTTTAACTGGCTTTTAGTATCAAAAAGACTTCGCAGATACAGTATAAGAGCCAACAACTCAATTACCCTTCCTGATTTCTTCTCAAACAGATTCCGTGAAGGAAAGAAAGTAATACTTACACTTGCGGCTTTATTTATTCTTGTGTTCTTCACAGTTTATGCGGCAAGCTGTTTTGTAACATGCGGTAAGCTTTTTTCAACACTTTTCGGTGCCCCTTATATCTCAATGATGATTGTTGGTGCAATCTTCGTGTTGATTTACACTATCCTCGGCGGATTTTTAGCTGAAAGTGCATCAGACTTTATGCAGGGTATAGTAATGATTGTTGCCCTTGTTGTAATAGTTGCAGTAAGCACAGTTAAAGCAGGCGGATTTGGTCAGGTTATTGAAAACGCAAAAGAAATTCCGGGCTTTTTGGAATTCTTCGGTCTTGCAACACCTGTTCTTGAAGAAGGAAAGCAGGTTGTAGAAGCAGGAAAACCTGTTTTTGGTGCTGCTGCAGATTATGGTTGGCTTACAATTTTTTCAATGCTTGCATGGGGTCTCGGTTATTTTGGTATGCCACAGGTTCTCTTAAGATTTATGGCAATCCGTGAAGAAAGCGAGCTTAAGCAATCAAGAAGAATTGCAATGGTTTGGGTTGTAATATCACTTGCAGTTGCAGTGTTTATCGGTATTGTAGGCAGACAGCTTTTCCCGACTGAACATCTTACAGCATCAGATGCTGAAAACATTTTCATAACACTTTCGGAAAACTCACTTCCTGCATTTTTTGCAGGCTTTGTAATGGCAGGTATTTTAGCTGCAACAATCAGCTCATCAGACTCATACCTTCTCATTGCAGCGTCAGCCTTTGCTAAAAATATATATCAGGGCGTGTGTAATAAAAAAGCATCAGACAAGCAGGTTATGATTGTTTCAAGAATAACACTTCTCTTAATTGCAATAATTGCTGCAGTAATCGCTCTTGACGAAAACAGCATTATTTTTAGAATTGTATCATTTGCATGGGCAGGCTTTGGTGCAACATTTGGTCCTTTAATGCTCTTCTCACTTTTCTGGAAGAGAACAACAAAGGAAGGTGCAGTAGCCGGTATGGTAAGCGGTGCGGCAATGGTATTTATCTGGAAGCTTTGCATAAGTAAGCTTGGCGGAGCATTTGCAATTTATGAGCTCCTCCCTGCATTTATAATTTCAGCAATAGTTATTGTTGTTGTTTCACTTCTTACACCTGCGCCATCAAAGGAAATTCAGGAAGACTTCGACTTTGTAGCTGGTAAATAATTATAAAAAAACTTCCTTTTGCAAGGGAATAGGAAAAATGCTTCAGAATGAGCAAACTGAACCTATAGGGGTTACCCGAAGGCGTATGTGTATACGCCGAGAGGTGAAGTTTGTTCATAGCAAAAAGGT
>CAZMRY010000049.1:0-10648 GCA_964568815.1 uncultured Eubacteriales bacterium
CTTCTGATGATTTCACCCTCGCCAACAGATTCACCTCTCATACCGAGATAGCTTCCGATGAAAGATGGGTCGATAATTGAACCGCCGACACCCATACAGATAGAACCAATCTGGAGATATGATTTGCCTCTCATTGTTGCAACTGCAACTGCAGCTCTTGCAAATCTCAAGATTTTTTCTTCAACATCTGCTGGGATTGTTGTATCGTCTAAATCCTGAACTTCGTGACCGTAAATACCGAATGCAGGAAGTCCCTTCTGGCTGTGTGTAGCAAGAACTGATGCCAAGTACACTGCACCAGGTCTTTCTGTTCCGTTAAAGCCCCATACACCTTTGATTGTCATTGGGTCCATATCCATAGTTTCAGCACCATAGCACCAGCAAGGTGTAACTGTTAATGTAATATCAACACCTGCTTTTTTGAATTTGTCTGCACACGCAGCAGCTTCACCTACTCTGCCGATTGTTGTATCAGCAATAATAACCTTAACAGGTTCACCGTTTGAATACTTTAAGTTTTCTGAAATTAATTTCGCAGCAGACTTTGCCATATTCATGGTCTGCACTTCAAGGCTTTCTCTTACTTTAAGAGCACCCCTTCTTCCATCGATTGTAGGTCTTATACCAATTACAGGGTAATCACCCACATATCTGTTTTTCTTTTCAGACATATTCATCCCTCCGAATTTTAAAAATTTTGAATAGTTATATTTTACAATGAAGACATGCATTTGTCAAGAAGCTCCCTGAAGTTTCCTGCAAAATTTATATCCTCCTGTTTCGTCCTTTTTTTTGCGTTTTTGTGCTTGCCCCCACTACGCCTTACCTTTGCGGAAAGGTGTCTTTCAAATAAAAGTCTGTCTATATTTTCCTGTGAATAAACAAGACCGCTCTGGTTTATGGCAAACACACCCTTTGAAAGTGCCATTGCAGCAACTCCATAATCCTGCGTTACAACAACATCATTCTTTTGTGCCATATTAATAAGCTTTATATCTGCACTGTCTGCCGCTTTGTCAACGGTTACAGTTTTGCTGTAGCCATCATTTATAATATGGGAGGTGTCACATACCATAACAACCTCTATGTTTCTTTTTTTAGCCTCGCCTACCGCAATTTCCTTTACGGGACAGGCATCTGCATCAATTAATATTTTCATTTTTCTATTAAGGTCATAATCTTCTTTTTAATTCTCTGCAATGCATTATCTATGCTCTTTGCAGGCTTTTCCAGAAGAATTGCAATTTCCTGATAATTTTTTCCTGAAAGATAAAGATTTAAAACGGTGTTTTCAAACCTACTTAAGCTGTTCTTTATCTTTTCTTCCGTTTCTGCAAGCTTTTCTTTATTGATAATAATTTCTTCAGGGTCAAGCTCAAGTCTGTTATTTAAGATTTCAAGAAGGGTTTTTTCGGTATCGTCTTCATAAACAGGCTTGTTGAAAGACACATAGTTATTAAGAGGTGTGTGCTTAAGTCTTGTTGCAGTTTTTACTGCTGTTATAATCTGTCTTGTTATGCAAAGCTCTGCAAAGGTTTTAAAGGAATTGTTTTTATCTGCATCAAAGTCCCTTATTGCCTTAAAAAGACCAAGCATTCCCTCCTGAATTATATCATCTCTGTCTGCTCCTATTAAAAAGTATGAACGGGTTTTTGCCCTTACAAAATTTTTGTATCTTGAGATTAAGCTTTCCATCGCAAAATCATCGCCATCATTGGCAAGAAGTACAAGCTCGCTGTCTGTCATCTGCTCATATTTACTCATTGATTTACCCCATATTTTTCTTTTAAAAGATTTCTCTTTGCTGCAAAAAAATTAAGGGCAATAACAACGAAAAGGAAAAGAGAAATATCAAACATAAAATTAAAGCCAAGCATATTGAAATTCAGCTGTGCAAAACCATAAAGGATTAAGGGCAGAGGCATTGTAAGAATTGTTGAAATTCCCATAACAATTCCTGCATCAGCAAGAGCTTTTTCTCCTCCTGATTTTGCGTAGCTTTTCTTATACATGAGTGAGAAAACAATCAAAAGTGCAAGAATAGCCGTCAAAACAACATAGCTTGCAGGAACAAGCATCTTTTTAATTGTGCTGTAGCCTGAAAACCACATTGTCTGCCCGTATGCTTTGCCCGTTGACGGCAGATAGTTGCTTAAATAGCCTGTTCTGATTGTTGTTGAATTTCTTGCTACTATTTCCATTTTATCAAGAAGTTTCTGAGGATTTTTCAGGTAATAACCTAAAACATCCGTAAAATCAACATCAATTTCAGGGAAAATCTGAAATGTTGCATATGTTGATGTTCCCACTCTTTCCATAAGCGTTTTGTCAACACCGAAATTCTCTAAAATTTGTTCTGCATTTCCCTCAGCTGTTGCAATATTTCCCTCACCATATGGGTTTTCTACGGTTACGCCGAAGAAAAAGCTGTCATATACGTTAAAATCCTTTGGCATAACATTAAATACAGAGCATATAACAATCACCGCCGAAAGAATTATATTTAAAATTCTTTTAGATGAGTTGCTTATTATTCCAAAAACACCAAGAATACAGGCAGTTACTGCACCGATTGTTGATACCCCTGAAAGAAGAACGCCAAAAAGCATAAAAAGAATACTGCTCCATACTTTCCCTGTTTCTCTGCTGTAAACATAAGTACCAAGTGCTCCTATAAGATACACAATAAGTGCCGCCTCTTTATATGGAGTGTTAAAAAGCATTGTATATCCACAGTCGCAGAGCATAATTACAAATAGTATAACACAGGTAAGATCAGACCATTTGTTTTTGCCACCTACAAATACAGTTGCAAGCAGGATTGACGCTCCTATGAATATAAGTGCGTATATAAGTGCAGGAAAATAGGTATAAATTATATTATCCTTACCTACAAACTTAAAAATTTCATATGGAAGAGAATATGTTTTAAAGGAAAGCTTTGTGTCTGCAACACCAAAAGCGTCGCTGTAGTATCCGCTGCCTGAAGCTGCACTTGCATCGTAAAGACCAATTTCTTCAAGCTGTGAAGATAAACTTCCGTTATCTGCAATACCAAGTCTGAACACAAAAAGTGTTAAAACCAACACTGCTGTCATTAATACAGCAAGTAACATTATTAAATTCTTTTTTGTTAATAATTTATCCATCTTATCATCCTATCAATTCTGAGATTGTTTAAGTCTCTCTGCCTGATCCGCTGTTGAAAGTGCATCAATTACTTCATCAAGGTCACCGTCAAGAATCATATCAAGCTTGTGGAGAGTTAAGCCTATTCTGTGGTCTGTAACTCTGCCCTGAGGGAAATTATAAGTTCTTATTCTTTCACTTCTGTCCCCTGTTCCAACCTGATTTTTTCTCTGATTTGCAATTTCGTCGTGCTGTTGAGCCTGCATCAAATCAAAAAGTCTTGAACGCAGAATTTTCATTGCCTTGTCCTTGTTTTTGTGCTGTGACTTTTCATCCTGACAAGATACAACAAGCCCTGTTGGAATATGGGTAACACGGACTGCAGAATCTGTTGTGTTTACGCACTGTCCTCCCGGTCCCCCTGCCCTGAACACATCTATTCTTAAATCATTCTGATTGATTTCAACTTCAACCTCTTCCACCTCCGGAAGCACTGCAACTGTTACGGTTGATGTATGTATTCTTCCACCTGATTCTGTTGAAGGTATTCTCTGTACTCTGTGAACACCGCTTTCAAATTTAAGTCGGCTGTATGCACCTTTACCCTCAAGAGAGAAAGACACTTCCTTAACACCGCCGATATCAGTTATGTTTGATGAAAGGGTTTCTGTTTTCCAGTTGTTTCTTTCTGCGTATCTTGTATACATTCTCATAAGGTCTGCACCAAAGAGAGCCGCCTCGTCGCCACCTGCACCACCTCTGATTTCAATGATAACATTCTTGTCATCGTCGGGATTTTTAGGGAGAAGAAGTATTTTAAGCTCTTCTAAAACCTGTGGCATTTTTTCTTTTGAGGTTTCAATCTCTTCCTCAAGCATAGCTTTAAAATCATCATCGTCATTATCTGCAAGCATAAGCTCTGCCTCATTTTTTGCATCCTCATATTTTTTGTATTCAAGATATTTTTCAACAATAGGACTAAGCTCTGCATTTTCCTTGTAGAGCTTTGTCATTTTCTCCTGGTCAGAGATTATTTCATTGTCTGTCATCTGTTTTGAAATTTCCAGAAACCTCTGGTAAATTCCTTCTAATTTATTAAGCATAAATTCCTCACTTGTTAGTAATCATTTTAAGATATGCATTGATAAAGCCGTCTAAATCGCCATCCATAACAGCACCGATATTGCCCATTTCAAAGCTTGTTCTTAAATCCTTAACCATTGTATAAGGCTGGAATACATAGGAGCGAATCTGGTTACCCCATCCGTTGTCTTTCTGTACGCCTTTGATTTCGGAAATCTTTTCCTGTTGCTGTTCCTGTGCGAATTCTATTAATTTCGCCATAAGCATCTTCATTGCATATTCTTTGTTCTGATGCTGTGAACGCTGTGTCTGACAAGAGGTTACAACACCAGTTGGAATATGGGTAAGTCTAACGGCTGAGTCTGTTTTATTTACGTGCTGTCCGCCTGCACCGCTGGCTCTGTAGGTATCCATTTTAATATCTGCAGGGTTGATATCTATTTCAACACTGTCGTCAAGCTCAGGCATAACCTCGACAGATGCAAAAGAGGTCATTCTCTTACCCTGTGAGTTGAAAGGTGAAATACGAACAAGTCTGTGTATTCCCTTTTCTGCCTTTAAATATCCGTATGCGTTATGACCGTTGATTTCTATTGTACAGCTCTTAAGACCTGCTTCATCACCATCAAGGAAATCAAGGGTTGTAACGGTAAAGCCTCGTCTTTCTGCCCATCTTGTGTACATACGGTAAAGCATTTCGCACCAATCCTGTGCTTCTGTTCCGCCTGCACCTGCGTGGAGAGTTAAGATAGCATTGTTTTTGTCATATTCACCTGAAAGAAGTGTTTCAAGTGTCATTTTTTCAACCTCTTCTTTAAGCTCATCGTATCCGCTTTTAACCTCATCTAAAACAGATAAGTCTTCTTCCTCGTCACCCATCTGTGCAAGAACTACAAGATCCTCCCATTTTGTATAAAGACCGTTATATGCATCAACCTTGTTTTTAAGCTGTTTTGTTTTCTGCAGAACTTTCTGAGAATTTTCTAAATCTTCCCAAAAGCCTTCTTTTGCAGTTTCTTCTTCAAGCTTTTTAATTTCTTCCTCAACCTGAATAATGTTAAGTGACTCTTTAAGCTCTGTTATGCTCTCTTCCATAGCATTGAGAGCTAATCTTATTTCATCAAATTCTATCATGTGTTCACTTCCTTTTGTCTTAATTATTTACCGCAGCATTTTTTATATTTAAGTCCGCTGCCGCATGGGCATGGGTCATTTCTGCCCACTTTGTTTGATACAGCCTGTTTTACTACTCTTTTTTCTTTTTCTTCACCAGGCAGTGCGTCACGCTTTGCATCAGTTGGCTTGAAAACCTCTTTTCTCTGCTCTGCCTGTTTGAGCTTTGCTGTTAAAACATATCTGCCCACCTGAGTTTTAATGCTTGAAATCATTGCATCAAACATATCTGAACCTACATTTTTGTACTCTATTATAGGGTCGTGCTGAGCATAAGACCTAAGCCATATACTGTGCTTTAACTGGTCCATTTCGTCAATATGGTCCATCCAGAGAGTATCTACAACTCTCAGCATTATAACTCTTTCAAGCTCTCTCATATTCTCTTCGCCTATTTCAGCCTCTTTTGCTTCATAGAAAGCAAATGCCTTTTCGGTGAGAGTTTCTATTATATCTTCTTTTTCAAGGTCTTCAAGGTCTTCTCTTGTATAAACAACCTCGCCCTCTTTAAGAAAGATTTTTTCACATTCTTCAATAAGACCTTTTAAGTTCCAGTCGTCAGGATACTGACCTGCCGCTGTATACTGGGTTACAAGGTCAAGAACCATAGCCTCTATCATTGAAGTTATGTTTTTCTTAATGTCTGCTCCGTCTATTACCTGTCTTCTCTGCTGATAAATAAGTTCTCTCTGCTTATTCATAACATCGTCGTACTGAAGGACATTTTTTCTTGATGTGAAGTTTCTGTCTTCTATTTTCTTCTGTGCATTTTCTATTGCACCCGAAAGCATTTTTGTCTCAAGCGGCTGGTCTTCAGGAAGCCCCATTTTTTCTGCAAAGCCCATATATCTTTCTGAGCCGAAAAGACGCATAATGTCGTCTTCCATTGCAATGAAAAATCTTGATGTTCCCACATCACCCTGACGACCCGCACGACCTCTGAGCTGATTGTCAATTCGTCTGCTTTCGTGTCTTTCAGTACCTATTATATAAAGACCGCCAAGGGCTACAACCTCATCGTGCTGAGGCTGAATTTCTGCTCTGTATTTGTCATAAAGCTCTTTATAGGTCTTTCTTGCGTTTATTATTTCTTCGTCGTCTGTTTCGCCATAGCTTGTAGCATTTACAATCATTTCGTCTTCAAAGCCAAGCTTTTTCATTTCTTTTTTTGCCATAAACTCAGGGTTACCGCCAAGCATAATGTCAGTACCTCTGCCTGCCATATTTGTTGCAATGGTAACTGCACCCTTTTTACCTGCCTGAGCTATGATTTCTGCTTCTTTTTCGTGCTGTTTTGCATTAAGAACATTGTGCGGCACACCGTTTTTCTTAAGCATCGCAGACAAAAGCTCTGATTTTTCGATTGTTATTGTACCAACCAACACAGGTTGCTTTCTTTCGTAGCATTCTTTTATCTGTTTTACAACAGCTTCAAGCTTACCTTTTTCTGTTCTGTATATGGAGTCTTCCATATCCTGTCTTGCCAAAGGCTTATTTGTTGGAATTTCAATAACATCAAGACTGTAAATATCCTGAAATTCCTTTTCTTCTGTTAAAGCAGTACCTGTCATGCCTGAAAGCTTTTTATACATTCTGAAATAGTTCTGGAATGTGATTGTTGCAAGTGTTTTGCTTTCTCTCTGTACCTGAACTCTCTCTTTTGCCTCAATCGCCTGATGGAGTCCTTCTGAATATCTTCTGCCGGGCATAATTCTTCCTGTGAATTCGTCTACGATTAAGATTTCGCCCTCGTTTGATACTATATAATCTCTGTCTTTCTGCATAACACCATAGGCTCTTATTGCCTGATTTATGTGATGAGAGATTTCCATATTTTCAGGGTCTGAAAGATTTTCAATTCCAAAAGCTTTTTCTGCTTTTTTAACACCATCTGATGTTAAAGTAACAGTTTTTGCCTTTTCGTCTACAACATAGTCTGCACCGCTGTCTGCATCAAAGGTTTTTGTATCTTCTTCCTTTACTACCTTTTTAACAAGCTTTCTTGCAAAATGGTCTGCCATTTCATAAAGCTTTGTAGATTCTGCACCCATACCTGATATAATAAGAGGAGTTCTTGCTTCGTCTATTAAGATGGAGTCCACTTCGTCCACAACTGCAAAGTTATGACCTCTTTGCACCATCTGTTCTTTGTAGATAACCATATTATCTCTTAAATAGTCAAAGCCGAATTCGTTATTTGTACCATATGTTATATCACAGGCATAAGCCTCTTTTCTCTGCTGGTCTGTAAGTCCGTGAACAATAAGTCCTGTTGTCATACCAAGGAAGCCGTAAACCTTACCCATCCATTCGCTGTCACGCTTTGCCAGATAATCATTAACGGTTACAATATGAACACCGTCTCCTGAAATTGCATTCAAATATGCAGGAAGAGTTGCAACAAGTGTTTTACCTTCACCTGTTTTCATTTCTGCAATTCTTCCCTGATGAAGAACAATACCGCCGATAATCTGCACAGGGAAATGACGCATAGAAAGCACTCTGTCTGATGCTTCCCTTACTGTTGCAAAAGCCTCCGGAAGAAGGCTGTTAAGATTTTCGCCGTTTTTATATCTTTCTTTGAATTCTTTAGTTTTTGCTCTCAATTCCTCGTCTGTTAAACCTTTGAAGCTTTCTTCAAGGGCAAGGACTTTATTTAATATTGGTTGTATTCTTTTAAGTTCTCTGGTGCTGTAGCTTCCAAATATTCCTGAAAGTATACCCAATTCAATCATCTCCTTAATCAATTCTATACCTAATCTATTCTATTGTACCACACTTTCCATAAAAATACAACAGCGAAATATGAAAAAATCTGCCTGTGCAAAAACAGGCAGATTAATAAGTCACTTTGACATCAAAAACGGCATATATCCGCAAATTTCAGGCAACTGAATTTCGGTGTAACCTTCTGTTATTTTTGTTGGTATTTCATTCATATCAGGCAATGATACACAGTTTTTATATTCACCCAGGACTTTAATTTTTCTACCCTGAGGAAGTGAAATATGATCTTCAATAATACCCATATTACCTCTGTGTTCAGGTGCTGATATTTTAATGTGGAGAATATCTTCACCATTCCCTTTCATAATAGATGCTCTTGCATAAGAAGGTAAATCCACATTTTTAATCAACGGATTTGGGAGGAGCTTTTCGATTAAATCCTTTATAAGATTTTTTATATGTATTGCACCAAATGAAAAATATCCTTCAAAGGCATTGAAGCCGATGTGTGCTCTTTTATCTTTTAAAGCTACTGCGCAAAAGCCCTTTGTACTTTTGGGCGGATTATAAAAATATGCGTGTGTTCCATCAAATTCCCGTTTAAAATATGGCTCAATGTAATCGGCAACAGAATAGTTGCTCTTCATTTTTATTCCTGCAGAATATCCGCCAAACACCTCGTCGCCATACTGATAGTATGCATCTGTATTATCATCCTCAAAGCCTTCAAAATAGTCCCATACCTCTCCTTGTCTGTATGCATTTCCGCTTGAAATAACAGCACCTTTGTAGTTTTTGAGCTTTTCGTAAAGCTTATCCGTTACTTCAATTCCTTCAGGGATAATAAGTAGCTTATACTCATTTAAATTCATGTTCTCATTTACAACATTGTAACAAAGTTTAAGCTCTGATGCCATTCTTGATGCACCTTTCATACTTAAAGGTAAGTTTTCTGTTGTAACCTGGTTTCTGCATAAGTTTTTCAGGATGGCAACATCGCACAAAGGCTCCGTGTTGTCTGTCCACTTTTCAAGCTCTTTAACATAACTGTAGATTTCGCCTATTTCTTTATAAAGACGCTTATTTATACCGTCTCTTGGGTGGATATGGTCTCCTATAGAAGGTATGTAGCCATATAAAAGAGCATCATAAACATCGTTTTCAACAGCGGCTCTTGTTTTCTTTCCGCCAAAGTCACCCCAATTGCCTATAAAACAACCCGTCATATAAACTCTGTCTTTTTTGAACATTCTCTGGTAAGGTGCCATTGTTGGCAGATAATCATATCCCCACCAGCCTGGAACTGTAGGCAAACACTCAATCTCTGAATGACTCACAAGGCTAAAAATATCTTCACAACTAAAGCTGTTAAAGAAAAGTCTTTTGTCTTCAGGCACAATTTCCCTTATCTGCTTTGTAACTTCTTTAATTACTTCAACAGAGTAATCTGAAACTGCATTGTCGTCACTTATATTAACACCTCTTTTGTGCATTTTTTCAACACATCTTTCGCAATAACAACTAACAGGTCCAAGACAATCCACAAAGATTCCGTCAGGGTCCATTTCAAGAAGTTCTTTAATTTCTGCAAGCAGATGTTCTCTGTACCCGCTGTTAAAACAAGGGGAGCGGAAAAAGTTCATATCTTCATTGGGGTCTTTTAAGGTTGTACCATCCTTATTCACCTTCATAAGCTCAGGCTTTTCAATCAAAAGCTGATGATTCAGTCCGCCGTTTAAATAAAGAGTAACTCCAATACCCTGTTTTTTAAGAGCAGAAACCATATCACCGCACATATTTCCTTTCATACCCTTATACGGTATTCCGATTTTTGTGGGATAATAGGAGAACCCTATATTACATCTTGCAAAAATATTAACATAATCAACATTTGCATTTTTCATCTGGATTGCAAATTCTTCTGCATTGAAATTTTCACAAAAATCATCTATTCCGGGCATTGTGTGAAAATCAAAATGAATTGCCCTTTTTATTTCTCTCATAATTCAGTCTCCTAATCTTTTGTTTATAAACTTTGTTATAACACACATTAAAACCTCAGTCAAGAGTTTTCCTGTATTATTAGACATTTTTTGCCTCGTGTCAAGACTAGGACAAAAAATTTTGTTTCTATTAAAGGCTTCCCCTTGAGGGGAAGCTGCCACGAAGTCACTGATGAGGTGTAGCTTGCAACGCAAGCGTTATTACCTTTGTTCTTTCTTTTTCCACCTCATCCGAGTTGCTTCGCAACCCACCTTCCCCTCAAGAGGAAGGCTTTTTGTCCCTTACATATCAAACTTTATGATTTTGTCAAGTTAGGGACAAAAAATTTGTAGGGGACATTCACGAATGTCCCGCGGGCGATTCTTGAATCGCCCCTACATTTTATCCTTTACATATCAAACTTTATGATTTTGTCAAGTTGGTGACAAAAAAATTTAATAGTTTATCGGCATTTTTAAAAGCGCCGATAAACTCAAACAATTAAAATGTTATTCCGAAAGGCTTCCCCTTGAGGGGAAGCTGTCACGAAGTG
>CAZMRY010000050.1:0-10555 GCA_964568815.1 uncultured Eubacteriales bacterium
GGTGAAATCTACAACCTGAAAATCGAAAACATCAACCTTTCTGCTGACACAGCAGGCGGTATCTGTGCAATAAACACAGGTCTTATCTACCGCTTGAGCTATACAGGACAAACCTTTGTTTCCTCAAAAACTGCTGTTCTTGGGGGTATTGCAGGTATTAACAAGCACAGCGGTATGATAGTTTCATCATACACAAACGGACTTTTGGGCAGTAGCACCCATTCTGCAGTAGTGGGCGGTATAAGCGGTTACAACTACGGTCTTATTGCAGGCTCATACAACGGTCTTGAAATAACATCTTCCGTTTCATTAACTGCAATGCTTGGCGGTATTTGCGGATACAACAGCGGTACACTTTCAGACTGTATAAATTACAGCAACCTTTCTGTTGTAAATTCCCTTTCAGCAGAAAGCTATGTTGGCGGAATTACATCAGGAAACAACGGAAATATAGTAAACTGTATTTCTTCTGCAGATAAATTGACAGGAAAAACAACAGGTGCACTCTGTGCTACCAAAATGAAGGATAATATTTATAACTGCTACTACTTAAACACAGTTACAGAGCCTTTCTCTTTAACAGGTGCAACGGGCGGAAATAATGTCGACCTTGGAACACCTTCGTTCTATACAGGACTTGACACAGATACTATGTGGTATCTTACAGAGGGATATTTTCCTGTGCTGATTGAAACAATGTTTTAGTAGACAGGGCGGAAATTTTGTGATAAAATAAACTATCTTTGAATTTTGAGAGGTTTTATGGATTATATTGCAACTAACGCCGAGGCAACAGCTGCCTTTGGTGAAGAACTTGGAAAAACATTAAAAAGCGGAGATATTGTGTGTCTTACAGGTGACCTTGGTGCTGGAAAAACCACCTTTACAAAGGGAATTGCCAAAGCACTTGAATGTATTTTTGAGCCTGTAAGCCCTACATTTAATATCGTAAACGAGTACCCCGGCAGAATACCTGTTTATCATTTTGATTTATACCGCCTTAAAACCCTTGAAGATTTATATTCAATAGATATAGACAGTTATCTTTTTGGTAATGGCGTATGTGTTATAGAATGGCCTGAAATCGCCTACCCTCTTCTTGAAAGGTACAAGCATGTTAACATAAAGTACGAGGGCGAAGGCAGAATTATACAAATCAGCGAGGTGGAAAATGAAAACTCTTGCAATTGATACATCTTCAAAAGCCGCAACAGTTGCGGTAACCGAAGACAAAAACCTTTTAGGTGTTTATACCTTAAATCTTTCAACCCCTCATTCACAGATAAGTATGGTGCTTATTGAGGAGCTTTTAAACAGACTTAATTTAAAGCCATCAGACATTGACCTTTTTGCGGCAGCACAAGGACCAGGCTCATTTACTGGCTTAAGAGTTGGCATTGCAACAATAAAAGGTCTTGCAGATGGGGCTAAGAAACCTTCTGTTGGTGTTTCCACCTTAGAAGCATTAGCACATAAATTCAACCTTTGTGACGGTTATGTGTGCCCCATTTTAGATGCACGGAGAAATCAGGTTTATTATGCTCTTTACAAAAATGGCGAGGAAATTCTTAAGCCTGATATGTGTGACATAAAAATTCTTTTATCAAAGCTTTCCTGCTTTGACAAAAAGATAATTTTCACAGGTGACTGCATAGACAGACACAAAGCCTTAATTAAGGAAACTCTCAATGGAAACAGTGTGTTTCCTGCTGAAATTTATAATGTTTCAGATGCATCGGCAGTTGCATTTCTTGCAGAAAAATTATATTTAAATAAACAAAACAAACCTATTGCTCCTGAATACCTTGTTAAGGCTTATGTGGAGCAACAGGAGGGAAAGGAATAATATTATGATAGCTATTGGCTCAGATCACGGCGGATATGAACTTAAATGTGCCGTAATTAAACACCTTGAAAGCAAGGGGCTTGAAGTTAAAGACTTTGGCTGTTATTCTAAAGACAGCGTAAATTACCCTGATATTGCGGCTGCAGTTTGTCCTGCAGTTACAAGCGGTGAGGCAGAATTTGGTATTTTAATCTGCGGAACAGGTATTGGTATCTCAATTGCCGCAAACAAGCACAAAGGAATCCGCGCCGCACTTTGCAGTGATGCATACAGTGCTGAAAAAACAAAACAGCATAACAATGCAAATGTTATCTGTATGGGCGGAAGAGTACTTGGTGAAGACCTTGCAATTTCAATACTCGAAGCGTATATGAACGCAGAGTTTGAGGGAGGCCGCCATCAGGCGAGAATTGACCTTATAACAGATATAGAAAATAAATAAAGGGAGGCTACAATTTTGAGAACAGATAAAACAAACTATTACCTCGACATCGCAGAAACAGTGCTTGAAAGAGGCACCTGCCTCAGAAGAAATTTCGGAGCAATCATTGTTAAAAACGATGAAATCGTTTCAACAGGCTATGTTGGTGCTCCAAGACAGAGAAAAAACTGCTCTGATATGGGCTTTTGCTTAAGAGAAAAGCTCAATGTTCCAAGAGGAACAAGATACGAGCTTTGCCGCAGCGTTCATGCAGAGGCAAATGCTATTATCTCTGCATCAAGAAATGAAATGATTGGTGCAACTCTTTATCTTGCAGGCAAGGAAAAAAGCACAGGCGAGATTGTTGAAAATGCAATGCCCTGCTCTATGTGTAAAAGAATGATTATCAATGCAGGCATAAATGATGTCTACATAAGAGATGACAAAAATAAATTCAGACATTATATGGTATCAGAGTGGATTGAAAACGACGATTCACTTGGAATGAAGGAAGACTATTAATGACCAGACTGGTTAACGCAGAAACTAAAAATTTAGCCTCGGCCGCCGAAATTATAAACAATGGCGGTCTTGTTGCGTTTCCTACAGAAACAGTTTACGGACTTGGTGCAGACGGACTAAACGAGACAGCAGTTAAAAAAATATATGTTGCAAAGGGCAGACCCTCGGACAACCCTCTTATTTTGCATATTCAGAATATATCCGAGGTTAAACCTTTAACACTTGAGATAAATTCAACTGCAAAAAAGCTTATGGAAACCTTCTGGCCGGGACCTATGACTCTTGTTTTCAAAAAATCTTCTATTGTACCTTCTGTTATTTCAGGGGGACTTGACACAGTTGCAATAAGACTTCCCCAAAACAAAATTGCAAGGGAGCTTATCAGACTTTCAAAAACACCTGTTGCCGCTCCCAGTGCAAACACATCGGGAAAACCAAGTCCCACAAAGGCAAGCCATGTTTTTGAGGACTTAAACGGTAAAATTGATATGATTATAGACGGAGGTAGCTGTGATATCGGTCTTGAGTCAACAGTTATTGATGTTACAACCCTTTCCCCTGTTATTTTAAGACCCGGTGGAGTTACCTTTGAAGATGTTTATAAGCTTTTTCCTGATGTTTCCTATGACAAGCATTTAACTTTGGAAACTATAACCGATACGGTAAAGCCAAAAAGTCCGGGTATGAAATACAAACACTATGCACCTGAGGGCGAGCTGTTCATTTTAGATGGAGATATTGATAAAATAAGAGCCTACATAATTGAAAATTCTGACGAAAAAACTGCTGTTTTCACCTATGACGGAATTTCTTTTGATATGCCTTATGTCAGGTCTTTAAGAGATACAAGTTCAGGCAGTAAACTGTTTTTTGATTTACTCCGTGAATGTGATAAAAACAATATCACTAAAATCTTCGCTCTTATGCCTGATAAAAAAGGCGTGGGCTTTGCCCTTTATAACAGAATGTTTAAGGCGGCTGGAGGTAAAATAATAAAGCTATGATTACCATAGAATATTTAAAAGAGGAGCACCTCCCCTTTATTGAAGAAATAGATTTAACCTGTCCCCACAAGCCCTGGTCACCTGCCGAGTTTAAAAAAGAGCTTGAAAACCCTATTGCAAGCTACTTTGTTGCAAAGCTTGATGATAAGGTTGTTGGCTACGGCGGTTACTGGTGGGTTATGTTTGAGGCAGAGATTACAAATATCGCCGTTCACCAAGACTATCGAAGATTGGGAATTGCATCAAAGATAATTGAGAGAATGATAAAGAAATGTGCAGAAACAAGCACCTCTCTTTTACATCTTGAGGTAAGAGAAAGCAACGAAAATGCAATTAACCTTTATAAGAAAATGGGATTTGTTCAGGATGGTTTCAGGAAAAATTATTATAATAACAATGAAAACGCAATCCTTATGACAAAGGAGATTAAAATTGATTAAAATACTTGCAATAGAAAGCTCCTGCGACGAAACTGCCGCTGCCGTTGTTGAAGATGGCACAAAGGTTTTATCAAATGTTATTAACTCGCAGGCTGATTTACACAAAAAATACGGTGGTGTTGTACCTGAGGTTGCATCAAGGCTTCACATTGAGGCAATAGACCTTGTGGTTAAACAGGCACTTTCAGATGCAAACTGCACCATTGACGATATAGACGCTGTTGCGGTTACACACGCACCTGGTCTTGTTGGTTCTCTCCTTGTGGGACTTTCCTATGCAAAGGCATACGCATTTGCTGTGGGCAAGCCTCTTATTGGTGTTCACCACATTGAGGGACATATCTGTGCAAACTATTTAATGGGACTTACCCCGCCTTTTATGTGCCTTGTTGTATCAGGGGGACACAGTCATATAATTTATGTTGAAGATTACAGAAAATACAAGGTTTTAGGCAAAACAAGAGATGATGCCGCAGGTGAAGCCTATGACAAGGTTGCAAGAGTTGTCGGGCTTTCTTACCCCGGCGGACCAAGTATTGACAAAGCCGCAAAGCTCGGAGAAGCCAACATTCCAATTACAAAGCCTAAATTTCACGAGGAAACCCTTGATTTTTCTTTCAGCGGAATTAAAACTGCAATTATAAATTACCACCATAATATGGAGCAAAAAGGCGAAGAAATCAATGTAAATGACCTTTGTGCAAGCTTTCAGAATACAGTTGTTGACATTTTAACAACAAATACATTTAAGGCAGCAGAAATGAAAGGTGTCAAAAAAGTTGCGATTGCAGGCGGTGTTGCATCAAACTCTGCCCTTCGTGAAAGCTTTAAAAAAGAGGCAGCAAAAAGAGGTATGGAATTTGTTTGTCCTTCCCCGATTTACTGCACAGACAATGCGGCTATGATTGGTGCTGCAGCATATCATTATTATTTACGAAAGGAATTTTCAGGTATGGACTTGAATGCAATTCCGTATCTGCCTATAGATTTTAATGAAAAATAAAACAGTTACTCTTTCCGATATAGCCAAGGCTACAGGCTTTTCTGTAAACACAGTTTCGCACGCACTTAATGACAAGCCTGATATTTCGGAGAAAACCAAAAGTCTCATAAAAAAAACTGCAAACAAAATGGGATATATCGCCAATTCATCTGCGGTATTTTTAAGGAGCGGAAGAAGTAAAAATATTGCAATAATCGTTGCAGATATTACAAACCCTCACTTTTCTGTTGTTATTAAGGAAATTGAAGGTCTTTTAAGGGAAAAGGGCTATACAGCATATATTATGAATACAGACGAAGACCCCAAAACTGAAAGACAGGCAATAATCTCAGCAAAAAGCAAGAACACAGACGGCATAATTATATCACCAACGCAAAACTCTTACGATAACATAAGCTTTCTTGAAAGCCTTGATATTCCCTTTGTACTTCTTGGCAGAAGATTTAAAGGCAAGGACAACAACTATGTTATCTGTAACGACGAAAACAGCGGATACCTTGCAGGAAAATATCTTCTTGAAAAGGGGCATAAAAATGTTCTGTTTTTAAACGCACCTCTTTGTATCTCAAGTGCCGAAGAAAGACTTGCAGGTACGAAAAGAGCCTTTTACGAAAAAGGTCTTGAATTTAAAAACAGCTTTGAGCTTGTTCCCTCAGGCAACTATAACCAAATTAAAAAAATACTTACAGCCAAAAAGGATTACACAGCTATAATATGTTTTTCAGACCTTTTTGCAATGCAGGCAATAACAATTTTAAAGGATATTGGAATTAAAGTACCTGATGATGTATCTGTTATCGGCTTTGACGATATTTTATCCAGATTTAAGTTTCCTTTAGAGCTTACTTCCCTTTCTTCTAAAAAGTCAACAATGGCAAAAGAAGCTGTTAACATTTTAATTGAAAATCTTGAGGGCAATTCCTCAGGAACTGTTAAAAAAATTCTTGAAACAAAAATAATAGAGAGAAAAACTGTTCAGTCTATTGACTAAACAGTTTTCTTTTGTTATAATTACATTAACGATAATGTAAGGAGTGGTAATATGTCAAAAACATTGCTTGATTACATACTTAAAAAAGAACATCACAAGTTCAGAATTGATGCTCCTGAGCTTGCGAAAGAATACAAAGAAAAAGGTCTTTCCCCTATCGAGAGAATGACTGACAGATTTGAAAGACTCTGCAAAATGGAAACACCTCATTTTCTTCCTGAGGAAAAAATCTGTTTTGTAAGAACAGTAAAAAATATTCCTGATTGCTTTACAGAAGACGAATGGAAAGAATTAAAGGACAAATATTTCATTCACGAGCTTGGTTATATTTCAAACCTTTCTCCTGATTATGAAGACATTATTAAATGCGGTCTTCTTGCCAAAAGAGAAAATGCAAACGAATATCAAAAAAGAAGTATTGATGCTATTTTAGGTCTTGTTAACAGATATAAAGAAGAGGCAATCAAAGAGGGTAAAACTGAAATTGCAAAGGTTTTAGAGAGAGTTCCTGCATACGGTGCAACAAGCTTTATCGAGGCACTTCAGTCATTCAGAATTGTTCATTTTGCTTTGTGGCTTGAGGGTAATTATCACAACACAGTAGGAAGATTTGATAAATATATGTACCCATACCTTAAAGCCGATATGGAAAAAGGTCTTTACACAGAAGAAACAGCACTTGAGCTTGTTGAAGACTTTTTCCTTTCATTTAACAAGGATTCTGACCTTTATGTCGGCGTACAGCAGGGCGACAACGGACAAAGTATGATGCTTGGCGGTATTGACAAAGACGGAAATGATGTATTTAACCTTTTATCAGAGCTTTGTCTTAAAGCAAGCAAAAACTTACTTTTAATTGACCCTAAAATCAATTTAAGAGTTAACAAAAAAACACCGATTGAAACATTTATTGCCGGCAGTGAGCTTACAAAGGCAGGTCTTGGTTTCCCACAGTATTCAAACGACGATGTTGTTATTGATGCTCTTGTTAAGCTTGGATATGACAGAGAGGATGCCTGCGAATATGTAACGGCTGCCTGCTGGGAATTTATTGTTCCAAAGGTTGGTGCAGATGTGGCAAACATCGGTGCACTTAATTTCCCTAAAGTAGTTGACACAGTTATGCATAAGCACCTTTTAAGCTGTGAAACCTTTGATGATTTCTCAAAGGAAATCGAAAAAGAAATTATGTCTGAGTGTGACATAATCTGCGGTAATTTAAAGGATTTATGGTTTGTTCCATCTCCTTTTATGTCTGTTATGTGCAACAACGAAACAATATGGGACGGCGGAAAGTATAACAATTTCGGTATTCACGGAACAGGTGTTGCAACAGGTGCAGACTCACTTGCAGTTATTAAGAAATATGTGTTTGAAGAAAAGAGCATTTCAAAAGAAGAGCTTATAGACGCAGTTGATACAAACTTTGAAAACTATCCTGAGCTTTTACACAAATTAAGATATGAAGCACCTAAAATGGGTAACAACATTGATTTTGTTGATGATATTGCAGTATGGCTTATAGATACTTTCTCTGATGCCTTAAAGGGCAGAAAGAACTACAGAGGCGGAATTTACCGTGCAGGAACAGGCTCTGCAATGTTCTATTTATGGCACGCAAACGAAATCGGTGCATCTCCTGACGGCAGACTCGACAAAGAGCCATTCGGTACAAACTTCTCTGCAAGCTTGTTTGCAGATATCAAAGGGCCTGTTTCGGTTATTAAATCTTTCACAAAGCCACACTTTGAAAATGCCATAAACGGCGGTCCTTTAACCCTTGAATTCCATAATTCTATGTTTAAAGACCAGGACAGCGTTGAAAAGGTTGCAATGCTTGTTAAATCCTTCATTGACCTTGGCGGACATCAGCTGCAGCTTAATGCAGTTAATCTGGAAACTATGAAAGATGCACAAGCACACCCTGAAAAATATCAACAGCTTGTTGTAAGAATATGGGGCTGGAGTGCATACTTTGTTGAGCTTGACAAGGAATATCAGGACCATGTTATGAGAAGACAGGAATACACCTTATGACAGGAACAATCTTTGATATAAAAGAGTTTTCCCTCCACGACGGACCGGGTGGCAGAGTTACTGTATTCTTAAAGGGTTGCCCTTTAAGATGCAGATGGTGTCACAATCCTGAGGGGCTTAAATGCGAAAAACAGCTTTTGGTTAAGACCGTACAATGCACAAACTGCGGTCTTTGCAGAAAAGGCTGTGACCATATTGAATGTCAGCCTTTCGAAAGATGCATAAAGGTATGCCCCAAAAATCTTGTCCGTATCTGCGGTATTGAGTATGAGGCGAATGACCTTGCTGAAAAAATACTTGAATATTCTGATTTCTTTGAATTAAACAACGGCGGTGTAACCTTTTCAGGAGGCGAGCCACTTCTTCAGCATAATTTTATAAAAGAGGTTTGCTCTTATCTTGGTGGTATTCATAAGGCAATCCAGACAAGCGGATATGCAGAAGAAGATGTTTTTAAAAGCACAATCAAATACTTCGACTATGTTATGATGGATATTAAAATAGCAGACAGAGATAAACACAAAGAGTTTACAGGCGTTTACAATGATGTTATACTAAAGAACCTTGAGCTTCTTAAAAACAGCGGTATTCCCCACATTATAAGAGTACCGCTTATCCCTGATATAACAGACACAGAGGAAAATTTAAAAGGTATTTCAGCGATTGTAGGCGACTCCCCCGTTGAGCTTTTATCCTACAACCAAATGGCAGGTGCAAAATACGAAAGCGTTGGTATGGAGTATTCCCTGACCAAAGGCAAAAACAAAGAACCTGATTTAAGTATATTTAAAAATGCAATACTTTCAAAATAGACCTCGCCTGATCTCTCAGGTGAGGTCTTCTGTCTTATTTATCAAGGCTGTTTTCATCAAGCAGAAAATCAATAATATTCATAATCAAATATCCCTTTTCATTTCTCCAGGCTTTGGTACGATCTCCAACAATTATTATCTTCTTAAATGAATCACCAATATGGTCAAGAGAAGTTGATTCTTGTTTCATTTTTTCCTCGTCAGGTATTGAAAAAGCCGATTGAATATAATATCTTTGATTGCCTATATTACAAACAAAGTCCACTTCTGAATGCACTAAAATTCTTTTTCCACTTTTGTCTGTGCCGAAATAATCTACAACACCCACATCTACATTATATCCACGCATAACAAGCTCGTTGTATATGATATTTTCCATAATATGCGTCTGCTCCTGCTGACGGAAGTTCAACTTTGCATTTCTAAGTCCTATATCGGTAAAATAATATTTATACGGACTACTGATATATTTCTTTCCTTTAACATCATATCTTTCCGCACGGCTTAATACAAAAGCATTCATCAAATGCTCTATATAGGCTGAAATTGTGTTTGCGTTCGTCTTTAATTGATTTGAAGTAAATGTTTTCGCAAGCTTTGGCGGATTTGTGAGCGAACCCACTGAAGATGCCAATATATCAACAAGTGATTCCATAATAACATCACCCTGAAGTTTGTTTCGTTCTATTACATCTTTTATATACAAATTATTAAGCTGATCTGCTAAATACTTTGATTTTTCCCTATCGCCGCTGCGTGTGAGTATAAGAGGCAATCCGCCGTAGGTTGAATATTCGTCAAAAGCATCGTATTTATCTCCGTCATAAACCGAGTAAAATTCAGCAAAGGAAAGCGGATGGACACGCACCTCATCGCCTCTGCCACGAAACTCTGTCAGAACATCGGTAGACAAAAACTTTGAATTACTTCCGGTAACATATATATCCACATTCCTAAGTCGGAGAAGGCCATTGAGGACTCCATAAAGTCTAAGACTTTCTCTGCTTTTCAATTCACTGTCGGATATAGCGAATTGGACTTCATCGAGAAGAATATAGTACATATTTTCTCTATCGGTTATTTTTGAACGCAAATATTCTGACAGCTTATCGGGATCACGATACTCGCGGTTTGCGTCATCATCAAGTGCAAGAACAATAATATGCTCCTCTTTGACACCTATTGAAAGCAAATAGTTGTAGTAAATTTCAAAAAGCAAAAAGCTTTTTCCGCATCTTCTTATTCCTGTTATGATTTTTATTAAGCCGTTTTCTTTTTTTGCAATAAGCTCGTTAAGGTATCTTTCTCTTTCAATCAGTTTCATATTACGCCTCATTTCGTGATTTATTGCACTGCAATGTTTTCATAATTATATTATACCCATTTTTCTTTTTTGTCAATATAACCATCAAAATTTAATTGTTATTTTTTTGCACTGCAAAGTTTTACCAAACAAAAAAGTGTTTCTCCTTTGTTGCT
>CAZMRY010000051.1:0-10338 GCA_964568815.1 uncultured Eubacteriales bacterium
ATTTTCTTGGGATTATTTTTATTTCTCACAATTACATCCTTTGTTTCTGTTCGGACATTCTTTACCTGATGAGCATCCGATACATTTAACACCCTTCTTTTTCTGCCTTACTATATATGTAATAGCAAGTCCTAATATAAGCAGTATAATAATTGATATAATTAAATCTTTCATAAAGCTACTCCTATTTATTTAATGAGTATTCTTTTTTGATTTGTTTATTAGTTCTGCTAATCAATGCTACTACAATCGCAATCATGGCAATAACTGCAATTAATCCGCCTACAAAACCAGCTCCAAATGAGCCTGTTGTGATTAATGTTCCAATCTGATATACAAGGAATGCAACAATATAACCGGTAGCAAGCTGAAGGGCAACACCGCCAAACATCCATTTTTTACTCTTAATTTCTGCGTTCATAGCACCAATTGCCGCAAAACAAGGAGGAGTAAAAAGATTAAACATAAGACAAGCAAGTGCTGCTGCCTTTGTGAGACCTAATACTGTTGCAACTTCTACACTTGCACCTTCAACGAGAGCAAGTTCTTCTGTATCAATAAAGTTTGATATTGCATAAACAGATGCAATTGTTCCAACAACATTTTCCTTTGCTATAAATCCTGTTACAGCTGCTGCAGCTAACTGCCAAACTCCAAATCCAAGAGGAATAAGAAGTATTGCAATAGGTGATGCTATAGACGCTAAAATTGAATTATTTGCATCTTCTACAGGCTGGAAGTTCCATCCAAAGCCCTGCATAATTGTAACAAGTGCATTACATACAAGTATGATTGTACCTGCTTTTACTATGTAAGCCCATCCTCTTGAGCACATTGACTTGAATGCTCTGATAATGCTTGGAACTTTATATTCAGGAAGCTCCATAATAAAGAAGGATTTTCTGTTTTTATGACCTGCGATTTTATTTACCAGTAAAGCTCCTAAGAAAATTAATGCAATACCTATAAAGTACATTATAGTACCAACCCATGCAGCATCTTCAAAGAACACGCCTGCAAACAAAGCAATTACAGGAAGCTTAGCACCACAAGGCATGAAAGGTGTGAGCATAGCAGTTGCTCTTCTTTCTCTTTCGTTACGGATTGTTCTGCACGCCATTATACCAGGAATAGCACAACCTGTACCAATAACAAATGGGATAACTGATTTACCTGAAAGTCCTACTTTTTTGAAGATAAAATCAAGAACAACAGATACTCTTGCCATATAACCGCAATCTTCTAAAAGGGCAATAAGGAAATACATTACCATAACGAGCGGTAAAAAGCCTACAACGGCACTAACGCCGCCTACGATACCGTCTACAACGATAGTCTGAAGAATAGGTGCAGTTCCTTCCATCCAGCCTGCAACGATTTCACCAAATCCATCTATAATAGGACAAAGCACGCTTTCTGCAAGCCATGGACCTACCCAAGCCTGTGAAATCTGGAATACCAAAAACATCACAACAGCAAATATCGGAATACCAAGCCATTTGTTAGTAAGCACTGCATCAATATTATCCTGCTTATTTTTAACATTGGTTTTTACTTTACGAGTCTCTACCTCAGAAACAATTTTGTTGACAAATTCAAAACGCTTTCTGTCTGCCTCTTCAACAACAGCTTTGTCTGTTAAATCAATATCGCCCTGTGTATAAGGTGCAATCTGTGATTTTCCCATTTGTTCAGCTGCTGCCTTAACAACTTCTTTAAGACCTTTATCACTTGTGGTTGTTGACACAGTTTCCACAACGGGACAGCCGAGTAATTTTGATAAGGTCTGCACATCAATTACAGTTTCTTTTTTAACATTAATATCGCTCTTGTTTAAAGCTACAACAACAGGAATACCAAGTTCTAAAAGCTGTGTAGTAAAAAACAAACTACGACTTAAATTTGTTGCATCTACTATGTTAATAATAACATCAGGATTTTCATTTTTTACATAACCGCTTGTTATACTTTCCTCTGATGTAAAAGGTGACATAGAATATGCACCCGGAAGGTCAACAGCAATCAACTGATTTGTTCCTTCATAGTAAACCTTTTTAATTGGACTTTCTTTCTTGTCAACAGTAACACCTGCCCAGTTACCAACACGCTCATTTCTGCCTGTAAGCGCATTATACATTGTGGTTTTACCGCTGTTTGGATTACCCGTCAAGGCAATTCTCATAACAAACTCCCCCTTTAAAGTAAGTAAATTTTAATATTTCTTTCAGTTAGCAACAACTAACTTGTGTACAAAATATATACGGCCGCATATATTTGCTGAGCCGTTTAAATAATAATTGCTTCTGCAAGCTGATTATCAATGTTATATCTTCCGTCTTTAATAGAAACAATACATCCACCTTTCAGGTGTGATATAACAGTAATTTTCTCTCCGCTATAGCAACCTAAAGAAAAAAGGAAAGAATTCAGTTCTTCGTCATCAGTATCGATGGCTTTTATGATATATTCTTTTTCTTCCTGTGCATTTGTCAAGTTCATAAATTAACCTCTTTTCTTTTGGTTAGTTTTCTCTAACCTTAGTTAGTTTAGCATAACTAACTATGTTTGTCAAGAGATAATTTGGAAATTTTTAAATTATTTTCTTTATTTGACAATAGGTTATATTTATGGTAAAATTATTAAGAATTGAGAGGTATTTATATGAGAATTAAAGAATCAGCCGAAAACTATCTTGAAGCCATATTAATGATAAAAAAGCATAAAGGCTCTGTAAGAAGCATTGATATTGCTCACGAGCTTTCGTTTTCTAAACCCAGCGTTTCCGTTGCAATGAAAGCTTTAAAAGATGATGGGTATATTGTTATTGATGAACATGGCTCAATAACACTTACAAATAAAGGCCTTGATGTTGCAGAGAGTGTGTATGAACGACATGAGCTTATTGCTTCCCTTCTTATTTCGTTAGGCGTAAGCGAAAAAACTGCTTATGAAGACAGTTGCAAAATTGAACATGTTATAAGCAAAGAAACATTTGAAAAACTAAAAGAACATATGAAGAAGCAATAATTATTGTTTCTTCTTTTTTGTAACATTTTATCACAAATAAAACAAAACAGCTTGAATTTATGTTGAAAATATGTTAAAATGTTTGTACTTTTATTAGCGAGGTGTTTTTATTTGATATTTTCAGTTGCTATTGCTGATTCAGATGACAGAGTTATAAAAACTCTTTCCGAATCTGTTCTCTCAGTTAATTCTTCTATAAATATTGTAAGAACTTTCAATGATGGGAAATCACTTCTTCATTATCTGCATCATAATTTCGTAAACCTTGTAATTTGTGACTGTGAGCTTTCAAATGTTAACGGTTATAGAATTGCAGAGTATCTTACGGAATTTTGTCCTGAAACCTTTATTCTGTTAATGGGCAAAATACGAAGCTTTGAAACAGTAAAAAATGCTTTGAAATCAGGTGCAACCAACTATCTCTTAAAGCCATTAAACAGAAAAGAATTGAAGGAAACTGTGGCTAATCTTTACAATAAAAAGAATAATTACAGTTCATTTGCGTTAAGGTCTGTTATAGGGTATATAGAAGATATTGTAAAAACTAAATTTGACGAAAACGAATTAATGAGTGAATCTCTTACATATACAAAAAACGTTATTGAAAAAGCTAATGAATACATAAATGAAAACTACTCAAAAGATATAACAAGAAAAGATGTTGCAGATGCTGTATATATGAATCCGTCATATTTCAGCAGATATTACAAAAAGAAAACCGGTGTATTTTACTCCGATTATCTGACAGAAGTAAGAATTTCCCATGCTAAAGAACTTATGAAAACAGACAAGTCTATTACAGAGATTTGTCACGCTGTGGGTTATAACACAAGAAGATATTTTAATGCAAATTTTCAAACAGTTGTGGGTATGACGCCAAAGGAATACAGGATACAATTAAGGAACAAATAACTACATTGACAAACGTTTGATTTCCTTGTATAATGACATAGTTGGCTAATGCTAACATTTACGAAAGGTTGGGGTTGCTTGAATTTTAATTCAGTTAAATGGCAAGACAGTATTGTCGACAGCTTAAAAAACAGCATAAAATCATCAACACTTAACCACGCACTTCTTTTTACCGGTATAACTGACAGTGGAATTCAACTTTCAAATGCTGTTGCAGATGCAATACTTTGTGATGAAAATACCGGTAATGCTTGCGGAATGTGTCTTTCGTGCGTTAAAACAAATGCAGGAAGTCATCCTGACAAGATAATTATATCAGCATCAAAGAAAACAATTGGTGTTGATGAAATACGAGACGTGATCAACAATATGTATGTCCGTCCGTATATTGCAGAGAAAAAAATCTTTATATTCACAGACGCTCATAAGATGACAGTACAGGCACAAAATGCTCTGTTAAAAGTACTTGAAGCACCTCCGGAATACGGTGTATTTCTCATGGTGGCAGAGAAAGAGGAACAGCTTTTAGAAACTGTTTTATCAAGACTTACAAAATACAAACTTGCGCTCCCCTCTCATGAACAAGTACTGCAGTATCTTATTTTGAAATATCCTGAAAAGAAATCATCAGCGGAATTTGCAGCAAAACTATGCGGCGGAAATATAACTCTTGCAGAAAAATATATTACCGATGATTCACAAGGTGATAAAAGGAAAAGGCTTTTAATGTTTATTACTAAAATAATCAGTGGCAGTAAATCTTCTGTTTTTGATTTCTCTGGTTATCTCAATGAGTATAAAGACGATTTTGATGAAAACCTTGAATATATTTATATTCTTTTAAGAGACCTGCTATTTATAAAATCAGGTTTTCCAAAAAACAATATAATAAATTCAGACCTTTATGATATGCTTTGTGCATATTCATCAAGGCTTTCAGAAAAAAACATTTTCTTCTTTGCATCAAAAATTTCAGATTGTAAAGATTTACAAAAAATTAATTCTGCATTTAAACTGACTATATTAAATGCACTTATGAAAATATGGGAGGAACTCCATGGTAGAAATAGTGGTTGTTAAATTCAAAAAATCTGGTAAGCTATATTATTTTGACCCTGCCGGACTTAAAATACCAAGAGGTACTTATGTAGTTGTAGAAACAGCAAGAGGCGTTGAACTAGGCGTTGTAACATCTCCTAACAAAGAAGTAAGCGATGAAAATATCGTGTCACCTCTTAAGCCTGTTTTAAGAATAGCAACACAAAAAGACCTAGACACAGCAAAAGCAAATGAGCAGAAAGAAAAAGAAGCATTTAAAATTTGCCAGGAAAAAATATCAGCCAGAAAGCTTGATATGAAACTCGTTGATGTTGAATATACTTTTGACCAAAGCAAAATTTTGTTTTACTTCACATCAGACGGCAGAGTTGATTTCAGAGAACTGGTAAAAGACCTTGCTGCAGTTTTCAGAGTAAGAATTGAATTAAGACAAATAGGTGTTCGTGATGAAGCAAAAATGCTTGGCGGACTTGGCATCTGCGGAAGAAAACTCTGTTGCTCATCACATCTTGGCGGTTTTGAACCTGTATCAATCAAAATGGCAAAAGAGCAAAACCTTTCACTTAACCCAACAAAAATATCCGGGACTTGTTCAAGACTTATGTGTTGCCTCAAATACGAGCAGGAAGCATATGAGGATCTTCTCAAAACCACACCATCAGTTGGTTCTTATGTAAAAACCCCTGAAGGAAAAGGTGTGGTTTCAGATGTAAACCTTTTAAAAGGTGTTTTAAAAATTGCTATAGGTAAAGATGAAGATAAGGTTATAAAAACTTATCATGTAGATGAAATTACTGTTCTTAAATCAGCAGAAATCAAAGTTAGTGCTGAAGAAATGTCAAAACTTAAAGAACTTGAGTAAAATTATAAAAAAAGTATTTGCTTTTTTTACAATATGTGATACAATAGAACCATACAAGGAGGTGTATACAAATGGCATATGTAATTAACAACGAATGCATCGGTTGTGGTGCATGTGAATCAGAATGCCCTGTATCTTGCATCAGTGCGGCTGATGGTAAGTATGAAATTAACGCAGACGAATGTCTCGACTGTGGTGCATGCGCAGGTGTTTGCCCTGTTGGCGCTCCTAACGCTGAATAATTCAGTTAGATATGGGAAAGTGATGGCAAATTGTGTCATCACTTTTTTCATTAAGGATAAAGTCTGAATAAAATCACACATCTTGCACTGTTTTACTCCTTTATGTACACAAAGTACACGACAGTCGTAAATCAGCACAATCTGAGCAATTTTATCTCAGACTTATTTGGTGAATGATTATGAAAAAATACAGAATTGATGATTTACAAATTAATAATTTATATATAAAGCAAGATACAACCGCTTTCTGCTTCGGTACAGATGCTGTACTTCTTGCAAATTTTGCTGAACCTAAAAAAAATGCAGAAATTCTTGACATTGGAACAGGAAATGGAATCATTCCCATTCTTCTGTCAGCAAAAACTTCTGCAAAAAAAATTACAGGATTAGAAATACAGCATAATAGCGCCGAACTCGCAAAAGAAAACATTGAATTAAACAACCTTTCATCTCTCATCAACATAATTGAAGGAGATATAAAGGATGAAAATGTCTTACCTTCTGCGTGCTTTGATTACATAACCTGCAATCCGCCATATAAAAAAGTCGGCACTGGACTTGAAAACCCAAAGGATACATTAGCTATTGCAAGGCATGAAATTATGTGCACCCTTGAAGACATAATAAAAGCATCATCCAGATTGTTAAAATCAAAAGGTAAGATTGCTTTAGTCCACAAGCCTGAAAGAACAGCAGAAATAATATACACAATGAAAAAACATAGGATTGAGGCAAAAAAAATGCTTCCTGTATATCCAAGAGAAGGCGAAAAACCATGTCTTATACTTATAGAAGGTGTAAAAGACGGAGGAGCCGAAATTTCTATTCTTCCTCCCCTTTATGTTTATGATAAAAACGGAAATTATTCTGTTAACATTTCAGATTTATATAATAAAAGGATGAATTTAAATGAGTAATATTTTATATCTTGTAGCAACCCCCATCGGCAATCTTTCAGATATTTCAGAAAGAGCGCTGAGCACTCTTAAAGATGTTGATTTTATTGCTGCTGAAGATACAAGACACACATTAAAGCTTTTAAATCACTTTGATATTAAAAAGCCTATGGTCAGTTATTTTGAACACAATAAAAAAGAGCGTGGTGAGTATATCATAAACCGCATAAAAAACGGCGAAAGCTGTGCTCTTGTTACTGATGCCGGAACTCCTGCAATTTCTGACCCGGGTGAAGATATTGTAGCACAATGTGCTGATGAAGGCATAGATGTTATTCCTGTTCCCGGTCCTTGTGCTTTTGTTCAGGCACTTATAATTTCAGGGCTTCCAACAGGAAGATTTTCCTTTGAAGGTTTTTTATCGGTAAATAAACCTCAAAGAAAAAAACATCTTGAAGAAATAAAGAATATGACACACACTCTTATTTTTTACGAAGCACCTCATAAACTTGTAACAACATTAAAGGATTTATATAATGCATTTGGCGACAGAAAAATTTCACTTGTCAAAGAAATAACTAAAATACATGAAACTGTAATCCGCACTAATCTGAAAGATGCACAGGGGCTTTTTACAGACACCTCACCTAAAGGTGAATTTGTACTTGTAGTCGAGGGATTTGCTGAGAACACAGAGTCAGCTATAGAATTAACAGACGAATACGTTTTGAAATATGTTGAAAAGCTTATAAAAAGTGGTACAGACAAAAAAACTGCAATAAAACAGACTTCTCAAGAGCTTAACATTCAAAAAAGAGTTGTCTATTCCCTTGTAACAGAAAACCTTAAATAAGTATAAAATATCTTGGGAGTGATTTTATGCTTACTCAGATATTTTTCTACTTTTTTACTGTGCTTGGTATTTTCTTTTTCATTTCAATAATATGGGACTGTATTTTTAACACTAAGGAGAGCTTTGATGGAAACAATTTCAGGAATTGTCGAAGAAATAATATTTTATAACGAAGAAAACGGCTATTGTGTTGCAGCTATTGATTCTCAGGGAGAATACATCACAATAGTCGGAACTATGTATTACTTATCTCCCGGGGAGAGTATTACTCTTCAGGGAAATTTTAAAGAACACCCTGTATATGGAGAACAATTCTCGGTATCTTCATTTGAGAAATCAGCACCAAATTCAATCGACAGCATATATAAATACCTTTCATCGGGAATGCTCAAAGGGATAAGAGAAGGTCTTGCCAAAAAAATCATTGATGCATTTGGCGAAAATGCTCTTGAAGTAATAGAAAATGACCCTGAAAAACTTTCAGAAATCAAGGGTATAAGTATAAAGAAGGCTTATGAAATCAGTAATGAATATATTCTTCAGTTTGGTCTGAGAACACTTATTATCTTTTTACAACAATACGATATACCAGCTTCATATGCCCCCAAAATATATAAAGTACTTGGAAACGATGCTATATCAAAAATTAAAATAAATCCTTTTATCCTTACAAAGAAAATAAAAGGTATTGGTTTTAAAACTGTTGATAATATTGCGTATAAGCTTGGAATTGAGCCAAATAACCCTGAAAGAATTCAAGCTGCAGTAAAATATGTTCTCGCAGACTACACAGGATATGGAAACACATATACAACGAGGGAATCATTAATATATGCTACTTCAAGACTTTTAAATTGTGATGAGCTAATTGTCAACAATGCTATTGACTCTTTAATTTTTGAAAGAGAAATTGTATCAGAAACCGTAAATAACGAGGATGCAATATATTTATTGTCAATGCATATTGCGGAAACTAACTGTGCATACCGACTCAAAATGCTTAACAGTAAATATCCAAAGCCTGTAACGGATGAGTTGAAAAAACTTGTTGAAAAAATCGAATGCAATACAGATATTTGTCTTGAAAGCAAGCAAAGACAAGCTGTTCTTTCTGCTCTTACAATGCCCGTTCTGGTAATTACAGGCGGTCCCGGTACGGGAAAAACTACAGTTATTAACACAATTATAAATTGTCTTGAACATCAGGGGAAATCAGTTGTTCTTGCCGCCCCCACAGGAAGAGCGGCAAAAAGAATGTCCGAAATGACCAACAAGGATGCGAAAACGCTTCATCGATTACTGGAACTTGGGTATTCTTCAGATGAAGATGACAGAAATTTTACCAAAGACGAAAATAATCCAATAGAAGCCGATGTAATAATTGTAGACGAAATGTCTATGGTGGATTTATTGCTGTTTAACAGTTTATTAAAGGCTATTTCAAAGGATACAACATTAATTCTCGTAGGCGATGCTGATCAGCTACCTTCAATAGGTCCTGGCAATGTACTGAGAGATATAATTAATAGCGACGGAATTGCAGTTGTTAAACTAACAGAAATTTTCAGACAAGCAAGAGAAAGCCTTATTGTAGT
The DNA here is from genome assembly GCA_964568815.1 of uncultured Eubacteriales bacterium. Classification (GTDB taxonomy): domain Bacteria; phylum Bacillota; class Clostridia; order RGIG6154; family RGIG6154; genus RGIG8700. The sequence goes on from CAZMRY010000051.1 coordinate 9,447, forward strand.
AAATGCACATAAAATCAACAAGGGTGAACTTCCTGTACTCAATGAAAAAAATAAAGACTTTTTCTTTATGAACAGAAACACACCAGATGAAATAAACAAAACCATTGTTGAACTTTGTCTGCAAAGGCTTCCAAACGCTTATGGTTTCAATCCATTTTCCGACATACAAGTTCTGTCTCCTACAAGGAAAGGTCCTGTTGGTGTAAGAACTCTTAATAATTTATTGCAGGAAGTATTGAACCCTGCAATCGACAGAAAAAAAGAAAAGATTTCAGGAGATTATACATTCAGAGAATTTGATAAAATTATGCAGATTAAAAACAATTATGATATGGAATGGACTAATACAGAAAATGACGAAGAAGGAATAGGACTGTTTAATGGTGATATTGGTATTATAAAAAATATATCTGCAGAATTTGACAGTATGGAAATAATGTTTGACGAAATCAAGGATACAAACTACCCTTTTGCATATTTATCTGACCTCGAACTCGCATATGCGACAACAATACATAAAAGTCAGGGCAGTGAATTTCCTGCAGTTATTATTCCGCTGTATCCAACCTCTATTTCATTACTCTCAAGAAATCTTTTATATACCGCTATAACAAGAGCAAAAAAACTTGTTATTCTCGTAGGACAACAATCAGTTCTTTCAAATATGATAAATAATAACAAAGAGGTGCACAGATGTACGGGTTTAAAAGACCGTTTAACTTACAATTAATTAAAAAATATCTGTCTTTTGCTTTCAATGCAATTTTTCCTGTTCACTGTTCCTGTTGCAGAACGCCTTTAAAGTCAAGTTCTACACCACCCTATTTCTGCAGTGAATGTTTTAAAACAATTAAACTGAACAAGAACGAAAGCTGTCTCAAATGCGGTAAAT
>CAZMRY010000052.1:0-10267 GCA_964568815.1 uncultured Eubacteriales bacterium
GGCTTATTTTTTATGAATTAATTCTAAAAATGCTTTTGCAGTTATTGAAAGCGGGCTGTGTTTTAGATATGCACATCCGACATTTCTTTTGGGAAGCGGTGGAGTAAGATTTATTTCTTTGATTTTCCCCTGAATAAGAGCCTCTTGGGAAAATTCTTTAACTACACAGGAAACTCCAAGATGGATTGAAGCAAATCTGATTAAAAGTTCATGTGCGGCAATCTCGATATGTGGTTTCAATTCGATGTTTTTATTTTTAAAATGTTCATTTATAAAAAGTCTTGATGAAGAGTTTTCTTCTAAAAGAATTAATGGTTCTTCTGCAATTTGTTCCCATGTGTAAGATGATTTTATCTTGTGTTCTTTTCCGCATACAAATATATCTTGTATTTCTTTGCATGGAATAATGCAAATTTCATTATCATCTTCAACCGGCATATTTACAAAGGCAAGTTCAGCCTGTCCTTCTTTTACCATCTCAAGCATATGATAAGAATATGAATTTGCCATTTCTATTCTTATGTTAGGGTATGTTGCATGAAACTTCTCAAGATAAGGAAGAAGATAATGGGTCGTAATAGTATCACCTGCAGCAATTGTAAGCGAACCGCTGTCTAAATGATGAAGTCTTGCAAGAAGTGTTTCTCCTTGTTCAATTGATTGTATTGCATTCTCAACTTTCTGAAACAAAAGTGTACCTTCTTTTGTAAGAGAAACACCTCTTCTTGAACGGAGAAAAAGCTGAGTGTTTAAATCTTTTTCCAACTGATGTATGCATTGAGAAATGGCAGATTGGGAAATATATAAATATTGAGCGGCTTTTGAAAATGATGCATGTCTTGCAGTTTCGTAAAAAACTCTGTAATAGTCAAGTTTTGTTTTCATATAAGCACTCCTTATCACTGTAGTAAGTATTATCTATTTTACTTATGTAGATATGTGTATTATAATAACAATAGGACAAAAAGTCAAGAACAGGGAGGAATTTTTTATGGAAAGAAAAGTCGGTACAGTATCAAGAGGTATTCGTTGCCCAATTATCCGTGAAGGAGATGATATTGCCGCTATTGTTGTTGACAGCGTGATTGAAGCTGCAGAATCTGAAGGATTTGCACTCCGTGACCGTGATGTTGTTGCAGTAACAGAATCTGTTGTTGCACGAGCACAGGGAAACTATGCTTCAATAGATGCAATTGCAAAAGATGTTAAAACAAAACTCGGAGGGGAAACAATTGGTGTTATTTTCCCAATTTTAAGCCGTAACCGTTTTTCAATATGTTTAAAAGGTATAGCAAAAGGAGCAAAAAAAATTGTTTTAATGCTCAACTATCCAAGTGATGAAGTAGGTAATGCACTTGTATCACTCGATCAGCTTGATGAGGCAGGTGTTAACCCATATTCTGATGTTTTAAGTGAAGAAAAATACAGAGAACTCTTTGGCGAAAATAAACACCCGTTCACAGGTGTAGATTATATCAAGTATTACGGTGATTTAATCAGAGAATGTGGTGCTGAAGCAGAAATCGTTCTTGCAAATGACCCAAGAGCAATCCTTAAATATACAGACAGCGTGTTGAACTGTGACATCCACAGCCGTGCAAGAACAAAGAGAATTCTTAAAGCTGCAGGAGCAAAATGTGTAGTTGGTATGGATGAAATTCTCAATAAATCAGTAGACGGAAGCGGATTTAATGAAAAGTATGGTCTTTTAGGCTCAAATAAATCAACAGAAGATACTGTAAAACTTTTCCCACAGGATTGTTTTGACCTTGTTGAAAATATACAGACACAGTTTATGAACCGTACAGGCAAACACATTGAAGTTATGGTATATGGAGACGGTGCGTTCAAAGACCCAATGGGTAAAATCTGGGAGCTTGCAGACCCTGTTGTTTCTCCTGCATATACAAAAGGTTTAGAGGGAACACCCAATGAGATTAAATTAAAATATCTTGCTGACAATGACTTTGCAAATCTTAAAGGTGAAGAACTGAAAAAGGCAATTGAAAATGCTATTAAGCAAAAAAGTGATAACCTTGTTGGTAACATGGCATCACAGGGAACAACCCCAAGAAGATTAACAGACCTTATCGGCTCTTTATGCGACCTTACAAGCGGTTCAGGAGATAAGGGTACACCTGTTATTCTTGTACAGGGATATTTTGACAACTTAACAGACTAAAAAAATTTCCTCACATTTGTGAGGAATTTTTTTAGCCAAGCATAACATCCAAAAGCATCATAACTGCAAAACCGGCTATTATTCCCATAGTGGAAAAATATGGCTGGCTTTTTTGATTTTTCTGACATTCGGGTATAAGCTCATGTACTGCAACAAGTATCATAGCTCCTGCGGCAAAAGACAATGCATAGGGTAAAAGCTTTTCAGTGTAAACAACAAGAACTGCCCCCAAGACACCGGATAAAGGTTCAACCATACCTGATGCCTGACCATATAAAAAGCTTTTTCTTCTGGAATATCCCTCTCTTCTTAATGGTAAAGAAACAGCAGCACCTTCAGGGAAGTTCTGCAGTCCTATTCCTATTGCAATGGTGATGGCACCCATAAGACCTTCACTACTGAAACCGGAATTCTGTAATGCACCAAATGCAACACCAACAGCAAGACCTTCCGGGATGTTGTGAAGGGTAATTGAAAGAATAAGCATAATTATACGGTTAAGCTTATCACTTGATTTTTCATCATTATTATTAACTCTTTTTCTTGCAAAGGTTACAGCTTTATCTGAAAGCCACATAAAAACTGCACCAAACAAAAATCCCACAGTTGCAACAAAATATGCAGGCTCAGAAGACACTTGTTCAGCTCTTTCAATTGCAGGCTGAAGCAGTGACCAGAAACTGGCCGCAATCATAACTCCCGATGCAAATCCAAGCATAAGATTTAAAATTTTGGGGTTAGGTGATTTAAAAAAGGCAACTGTTCCGGCACCTAAAGCGGTAACAAACCATGTACCAAGAGTTGCAAGCAGTGCAAGTAAGACATAGTTATCCATACAGCACCTCCAATATTCATTATATAAATATATCCTGAAGATGTGAGAAAATAATTTAAATAAAAGTCTGAAGGCTTTTATTTTTTTTTGTTATATTTTTGTACAACCTTTAATATGATGTATAAAAAACAGATGAGGTGATAAGGTTGTATAAAAGTTACTTTGATGAAGAAACAAGAAAAAAGATTGAAAAGGTAGAAGGTATTATTTTTGAAATAAGAATAAGGCTGGACAGAAAAATAATAGTTGCAACAGAAAAAGGTGATTACTATCTTGATATAATGGCGGACAGCCTTTATATAAACAGCTTGTTCAAAAGACTTATGAGTAATTCTGTCTATGCACTTAAAAATGAAATAAGCAAAGGGTATATAACTATAGAAGATGGTTCAAGGGTAGGTTTTTGCGGAAGGTGTGTAACGGAAAATGAAAACATAATTAATATAACTGACATCAATTCCGTAAATTTCAGAATAGCAAATGATTTTTCTGTCTGCGACGAAAAGCTATATGAAAGTATTAAGGACGGAAACTCTTTAATAATAGGACCTCCTGGATGCGGAAAGACAACACTTCTTCGTGATATAGCAAGAAAGCTTTCAAGAGATAATAATGTTACAGTTATTGATGAAAGAGGAGAAATATTCCCTGTTTATAATCAAAATTTTATATTTGACTGTAAAGGAAAATGCGATTGTCTTACAGGATGTGAAAAAAGCAAAGGTGTTGAGCTTGTAATAAGAACAATGAACCCAAGGTTTGTGATTTTTGATGAAATTCAGCCTGAAAAAGAACTTGCTTGTGTAGAAAATGCAGTAAACTCAGGCGTTAATATAATAACAACAGTCCATGGCAGAGGAATAGAAGATATAAAGAAAAAAATACATAATGTATTTTCATTGTTTGATACGGCTGTGGTTATGAATGAAAATAAGGAAGTAAGAGAAGTAATATGCTTAAACTGATAAGTGCGGTGCTTATTTTCTGGGCAGGATTTATTATAAGTCTTGAGTACGCAAATGAATACAAAAGGAAAAATAAATTTACAGAAGGGCTTATTTCGGCCTTTGAATATATGGCATCTGAAATAATTTTTGAGCAGAAATTTCTGGCAAAGGCATTAAATACAGCATCGCTTTATGCAGGCGATGCAGGTGAGTTTCTCAAAAATATATCTGATTGTATGAGTTGTGAAATTACTGCCAAAGATGCGTTCTTAAAACAAAATGCTGAAATTGATAAAAAAGTTTTTGAAATACTTTCAGATTATTTTGAGCAGGCAGGGATGTTTGATGCACAAACTGAACACAACAGACTTTTATCTGTTGTTGAAAGATTAAAATATACCTATGAAGAAGAAAAAAACTATATAAAAAATACAGTTAATCAAAACAGAAAAATAATAATTGCAATTACGGTTTTTCTGTGTGTCTTTATTATGTAGGAGGCAACATGGAGGTAGATTTAATATTTAAAATAGCAGCAATAGGTATACTTGTAGCTGTTTTAAATCAGGTGCTTATAAAATCGGGAAGAGACGAACAGGCAATGCTTACATCTCTTGCAGGTCTTATTATAGTACTTTTAATGGTGATAGGAGAAATAAAGGTGCTGTTTGATACAGTTAAAACAACTTTTGGATTTTAAATGGATATATTAAAAATTTCAGGTATGGCATTTGTAATAATAACAATGTCTGCGATACTAAAACAGACAAAACCTGAATTTGCAATTCAGATAATACTAATATCTGCGGTTATGATGCTCTCGGTAGTATTTACATACAGTAAAACAATATACGATTACCTGACAGAGCTGAGTATACAGACAGGTATAAATATTCAGTATATAAAAACGATTTTTAAAATAATTGTTATATCTTATATAGCTGAATTCACATCAGCCCTTTGCAGAGATTCAGGAGAAAGTGCAATAGCTGTAAAGGTAGAAACTGTTGGGAAGCTTGTAGTAATTGCATCATCTTTGCCTGTTTTTAAAGAGCTTATATCCGTACTTTCGGGAATGGTAATATGAACAAACTTCTGATGATACTGCTTATTATGTTTTTACCTCTTACTGCCAATGCAGAAGGGCTGATGGATTATATAGGAGAATATAATATTGAGGAATTTGTGAACTACGACCTTGAGATTTTTCAGGATTTTGACCTGAAGGAAATACAGCAAAGTCTTATATCAGGAGAAGGCTTTGACAGTATGAACATCATTAAAAAAGTTGTAGGAATGGTTACTTCTGAATTAAGGTCATACCTGAAAATGTTTCTGATGTTAATTATCTGCGGATTTATAATAGGAATAGGCACAGGGGGAGAAGTTCTTTCAGGAAAAAACAAAGAGGCTGTAAGATGTGTTGGGTACTGTATATTTGCAGGTATGCTATGCATACTTTATATGGACATAACAAAACCCGCACTTGAATATATAGAATATATAAGTGTAACAGGTAAAAGCTTATGCACTGTGTTAATTGGTATAACATATGCAAAAGGAGGAGCGGTAACAGGCACGCTCATGAATTCGGGCTTAATTGTAATGCTGAACTTGTTTATTGATATATTTACAAAAATTCTTATACCACTTATTACATCTTCAGCTCTTGTATCTGTAGCCGATAACTTTTCGGACAGAATTAAGGTAAAAGCCCTTGCGACAAATTTAAGAAGTGCTGCCAAATGGATTTTAGGCTTTATACTTTCTCTTTTTACAGGAATCTTCGGAGTGTATGGAGTTGCAGGGTCAGGTATTGATATTACTATCAGAAAAGCGGCAAAAATGGCTGTGGGAACAGCCCTTCCTGTTGTCGGAGGAGTGGTAGCCGATTCAATGGAAACTGTTGGGGCTATCTTAAAAGGAGTCAGTAATATTGTGGGAGTATCGGGGATTATAATAATTGTTATTTATGCAACAGTACCTTTAATTAAGCTTTTAGTATTAAGGTGGGGGCTTAAAATATGCATTGTAATTCTTGAACCTTTTTCAGCAAAAGAAATTACAGGTGTTTCAGAAAATATCTGCGAGTGTATAACATATATATTTGCAATTTTCTGTGCAGGACTTCTTCTTGTGTGCAGTATGGTGGGAATTTTAATGGTTGCAGGAGGATATATATAATGACAAAAATATTTTTTACTGTAGCTTTTTGTGTAATAGTTCTTGATATAATAATGATGTTACTGCCTGCAGACAGCTATGGGAAATATGCAAAGACAGCCTGCGGATTAACTGCGGTTGCAGTTATACTAAGTATTGTTTTTGGTGCAGATATAGATTTTACGCTGTCTGAAAAATATATGAGCGAAACCTTTTCTGTTCAGGAGGCAAAGGAAGCGGCAGTTAATCAGTCTGTAAAAATCACAGAGAATAATGTTAAAAATGAACTTGCAAATAAATATGGCAGAGATTTTCAATGCAGTATAGACGAAGGTTTTGAAACTATAACGGTTTTTTCATATGAAGATATAGATGAAAAAGAACTTAAAAACTACATAACAGCTGTATGCTCAATAGAAGGGGAAAAAATAATTGTCAGATATAATTAAAAAACTTCTGAAAAACAAAAAGGTGGTTATATTACTTGCAATAGCTTTTTGTATGTATGCACTTTCGTTTATTTCCACAGAAAAAACAGAGAAACAGGAAGAGAATGTTTCTATAACATATATAGACGAAAGAAAGCTTGAAAAAATACTGTCCAATGTAAAAGGTGCAGGAGAGGTTATGGTTTATATAACTTATGAAAACTCAGGTGTAAGGAATATTGCATACGACTATAAAAATTCAGAAAAAGCAAGCGAAGTACAGGTTAAAACAGTGGGGAAAAGCAGTATGGAGGAGCCTTATGTGCTTTCAAACACAAATCCTGTTATAGCAGGCATATTCGTTACTGCAACAGGTGCAGACAGCGAAGAAATGAAGGGCTTGTTAAAAAAATATATCAAAGCGGCAACAAATGTATCATTAAATAAAATAGAGGTGGCACAAGGTGAAAAGTAAAAAGAATGAGTTTGCATTGTTAAAGAAGAAAAAGTTTATGATGTTTGTTATGGTGTTGTTAATTGGTGTGACAGGTTATATTAATTACAGCCACAACAAACAGGAAAAAACAGGAAAAATACTCGGAGAGGCACAGTATGTAAGTACAAATACACCTGTTGAGGTAAGTAAAACACAGACACTAAAAATGGAAAGAGAAGAAGTAAGAGACAAAGCAAAATCGGAACTTGAAGAAATCATTAAAGGTGAAGGTTTCAGTCAGGAAGTGAAAGCTGAGGCAGAAAAAAAGCTTATTTCAATGGCAGATTACATACGAATTGAAGGTGACATTGAAGTTATGTTAAAAGATAAAGGCTTTGATGAAGCAGTAGTAACATACAATGAAAACGGAGTGGTTGCTGATATATTCAAGGATGAACTTTTAAATACCGAAATAGCTAAAATAACAGAAATAATAGTATCGCAGACCTCACTTTCGGCTGATAAAATAAAAATAACTGCAAATAATTGATAATTCTGAACAAATGTGGTATACTCAGCATAAAGGAGAGTGTACCGTGACAAAAAGAGGTATAATAAGACCGTGGATATTTATATTACTTATTAATGTTCTTGGATATGGTTTGCTTGCACTTAACTCAGACAATGTAGGCAACGAAATAATAAGAACAGGCGGATATGTAACAGCTGTATTGATGGTTGCATATTTTGTGGTAAATAAAATCAGCGGTATTTCGGACAACTATATATTTTTAATTGTGTCTATGCTCTTTTCCATTGGAGAAATAATGCTTTGCAGACTTGATTATGACTTTGCAAAAAAACAAATGCTTTGGCTTTTTATAAGCCTTGCAGTATTTATGGTTGCATACATCTTGTTTAAAAAGCTGAACATATGGCAAAAGCTGGGTTATGTGTATTATATATCTGCCATAGCCCTGTTTTTGCTGACTCTTATAGTTGGAACTGTTCAAGGTGGAGCAAAAAACTGGATACTTATTGCTGACCACAGTTTTCAGCCGTCAGAGCTTATTAAAATTCTGACTGTTCTTTTTCTCGCAGACAGATACACACATCCTGAAAAATACAGATTTAAGAAACTTGATGAAGATGTAGTTGCATCCGTTCTTATTTATATTTTGCTCGGCTTTTTTGTATTACAGAGAGAATGGGGAACAGCAGTTCTTGTAGTTGTTATGCATCTTATAATGATGTTTATATTCGGCTCAAAGATGAAAATAATGCTTTTAAATCTTCTTTTTGCAGTAGCGGGGGGAGGAATTGGTGCACTTTTTGTTTCACATATAAAAGTGAGAATTTCAGTATGGCTTGACCCATGGACTCAGGTAATGGACAAGGCATATCAGATAACTCAGTCATTATTTGCAATAACAGGCGGTGGACTTTTTGGAACGGGTCTTGCACAGGGAAGCCCTTGGTATATACCAGAAGTACATTCAGATTTTATCTTTGCCGCAATATGTGAAGAGTTTGGTATTCTCGGTGGTGTTGGTGTTGTACTTTTGTATCTTTTACTTGTGTATAGAGGTATAAGAATTGCAATGGGAATAGATGATATCTTTTACAGATGTACTGCTACAGGCATAAGTGTTATGCTTGGTATACAAATATTTATAATACTTGGCGGTGTAATCAAAATGATACCTTTAACAGGTATAACTCTTCCATTTATAAGCTATGGAGGAAGCTCTCTTTTAACATGCTTTATTTCCATAGCGTTGCTGGAGGCATGTGCAACTAAAAAGTCACACAGCGAAACGGAGGCGATAAAGCTTGAAGAAGAGTAATCTTGACAAATCAAGTGCCAGATATAAAGAAGGTACAAGAACCATAATCGCCTTTGTTTTTATTTCGTTGTTGTTTCTCTCTGTAGCCCTATATATAACTTTTTTAGGACTGCTTAAAGCCGATGAATATATGAATCATCCTGCAAATCAAAGACAATGGATAGCAGAACAGGAGACTCTGAGAGGGGATATAACAGACAGAAACGGAGAAATCCTTGCATACAGCACAAAGGATGAAAATAACAATCAGACGAGAATATATAAATACCCTGAACTTTTCGCTCATATTATTGGTTACAGTTCAAAGGTTTATGGCAAATCACAACTTGAACTGACATATAATAAAAATCTTGCAGGGATGTCGGAAATTTCAAATATAACTGCATTTACAGGAGAGAAAAAGGGGGACACTGTTCAGCTTACAATATCATATCCTTTGCAGAAAAAAGCAAAGGAACTTATGGGAAATCGCAACGGAGCGGTTGTAGCAATGAACCCCAAAACAGGAGAAATTCTTTGTATGGTAAGTAACCCAACTTTCAGTACAGATAGTGAGAAGCTTTCAAAAAACTGGCAAAAGCTGTCAGAAAGTAATGACGCACCGTTTCTGAACAGGGCAGTAAGCGGACTATATCCTCCCGGTTCTGTAATTAAAACAATAGTGCTTTCAGCCGCCCTTGAAAACGGACTTGCAAACGAGATTATAACAGACGAAGGCTCTGTTGAAATTAACGGAACAATATTCCCTAATACGAAAAATAAGGCATACGGAGAACTTAACCTTGAAAAGGCATATAATGTTTCAAGCAATGTAGCTTTTATAAACTTAGGAACTAAACTGGGCGGAGAAACTATTAAGAAATATTATGAAAAATTCGGTATAGGACAAGCGTTTGATTTTGATTTGCCAATGTATAAATCTCAGTTTGGTTATAAGGATAATATGGAAGATGATGAAGTAGCTCTTGCGTCAATAGGACAGGGTAAAGTTCTTGTAACACCTATTCAGATGGCGATGATGGTAAGTACAGTTGCTAACGGTGGTGTTACGGTTAATCCGTATCTTGTAAAAAGAGTAACCAATTCAATGGGAGTACCTGTAAAAATAGGTGGCGGAGAAACAGCAGGAAGAGCGATTAAAACAGCTACAGCAGAAACTGTAAAAGATTATATGGTTTCAACAGTTAAAACAGGAACAGCATCAAGAGCGTCAGTAAGAGGAATGGATGTTGCAGGAAAAACAGGAACGGCAGAAAACGAAAAAGAGGGGAAGGAACATGCATGGTTCGTGGGTTTTGCACCTGCAGATGACCCACAGATTGCAGTTGCTGTAATTCTTGAATACAACGGCGGTACAGGCGGCGGGAACTCAGCTCCAATTGCATCGGAATTGTTTAATTATTGGATAAACTATATTAATAAGTAAAAG
>CAZMRY010000053.1:0-1608 GCA_964568815.1 uncultured Eubacteriales bacterium
GAGTGATATTTTTGATAAATCAAAAGTGATATTGAAACCTTCGGTTTCAGTGATATTATTATGAGCAAAGCGAATAACAAGGTTCTGTCGCAGACAGGTTCTTATATTTGCCCTTAACTGTGCGAAGCACAATAACACTTGGCAAAGCCAAATAAAACTGCGTAGCAATATAACTTGCCGCAGGCAAATATAACTGAAAAAAGACATCCGAAGATGTCTTTTTTCTGGTGGGGAGAGATGGATTCGAACCATCGAAGCGAGACGCAACAGATTTACAGTCTGCCCCCTTTGGCCACTCGGGAACCTCCCCAAAAAATGGAGCTGGTGGCAGGACTTGAACCTGTAACCTGCTGATTACAAATCAGCTGCTCTACCGATTGAGCTACACCAGCGAATATATTTATTTGCTCGTTTACCTGACTTGTATTAAGTCCCGTGTTTCGAGCACAGGACTTATTTTAATACAAATCAGTGATTTTGTCAATACCTTTTTTAAATTTTTTTATTATTTTTTTGTTTTTATTACATCCAATGCTTTTTTAAGCTGTAAATCTTCTTCAAAAGGAATTATATCTACATCCATCCACTGATACTCTTCAGGGTTTTCCACCTCATATGTCGGTGCAACACCAACTCCGTTTATTTCATTCCCTTCAGGTGAATAGAATCTACCTATCGTAAGATGTATTCCTCTATTATCAGGAAGTCTGAATGTGGTCTGTATTGAGCCTTTGCCGTAAGTGTTTACCCCAACAACCTCGCCTCTGTTATTTTCTTTAATTGCTGCCGAGAAGAATTCTGATGCACTTGCACTTAATTCATTTACAAGCACAACAACAGGCTTGTCATAGACTTGTGTACCTTTTGCTGTGTAATTTATTTCGCCATCGTTATACCTGGTCTGAATCAGTGTTCCTTCATTTATAAGCATATCAAGCATATTCACAGTAGTATCTAAAAGTCCGCCTGTATTGTTTCTTAAATCTATTATTAACCCGTCTTTGTCTTTTAATTCATCAAGTGCGGTTTTAAAATCTTCATCTGTTCTCTGATCAAAAGACGTAACCTGAATATAGCCGAAATTTTCAAAGGTCTTTTTATTTATAGTTGGTACATAAATTTTCTCTCTTACAATATCAAAGCTCAAAGGTGTGCCATCTCTTTCAACTTTTATGTTAACACTTGTACCTATTTCACCCATTACAGCGTCTGCAATCGCCTGAACTCCCGCAAACTCTACACCTTTGCCATTAACTTCAAGAAAAACATCTCCATTTTTCAGCCCTGCCTTTTCCGCGGGGGTTCCTGAAAAAACACTTACAATACTGCTTCTGTTTTCTTCTGTTGCAAGTATCGAAACTCCTATGCCTGAAAATTCACCGTTTATTTCTCTTGCAAAGGTATCGTAACCAAATTCACTGCCTATATAAGTTGAGTGTTCATCCCCAAGAGAGGCTACCATACCATCTAATGCCCCTTCTTCGAGAGCCTTTTTATCAACTCCGCCATAATAATTTTCCAGTATTATTTTTTTTGCATAATCAAGAGAGAAATTATTCGCCATTACCACACCCAAGGTAATAACAGATGACATTACTGCGGTTATTG
>CAZMRY010000053.1:1708-10157 GCA_964568815.1 uncultured Eubacteriales bacterium
CTCCTATTTAAGATATGGTGCAGGATCTGTATGTTGTCCGTTAATCATTACTTCAAAATGACAGTGAGGACCTGTTGAATAGCCTGTACTGCCTACCTTTGCTATGGTCTGACCCCTCACAACGAAGTCTCCTTTATTAACATTTAAAACCGAATTGTGGGCATAAAGGGTACTGTATCCGTTACCGTGATTTATTACTACATAATTTCCATATGCAACATTATATTCTGCCTTTACAACAGTTCCGTCTGCACCTGCAACAACATTCGCTCCCGTAGGTGCACCTATATCCATACCTGTATGTACTTTATACACTTTAAGAGTAGGATGCATCCTTCCGCCGTACTGGCTTGTTATTGTGCCGTAGCCAGGTGTTGGCCATGCAAATGTTCCGCCATCAAATGATGCAGAGGTCGTACTGCCGTTTAATTCTGCCTGAAGCTGTCTTTTAAGAGCAGCCTCTTCTCTTTCCGCTTCTTCAAATGCGGCTCTCAAGCTTGCAAGGTTTCCGTTGATTTGTCCCAGAGCTGTGTTCATTTTGTCAACCTCGTTATCAAGCTCATCCTTTTTCTTGTCAACAACATCTTTTTTTGCCACGATTGTTTCTTTTTCTGCTTCTACTTCCGCTTTTAATTCCTTAACCTGATTTTTGGTTTCAATTATGCGGTTATACATATTATTATCGTGGTCTATTATTTGTTTTATTATTTCAACATATGCAAGAATATCGTTTAATGTGTCATTCCCGAAAATCATTGTTATGTATGATGTGTTATTGTCCTCATACATAACCCTGAGTCTTGTTTTCATATTCTCATATTGTTTTTTTTCCTGAACTTCACATTCTGAAATTTTTTCTTCTGCCTCTTTTATTTTTTTGTTGCAGTCGTCTATTTCACTTTGCAGTCCGTTGATTTCGCCCTGAATATCAGCTATCTGGGCATCAATTTCTGCAACAATATTCAAAACGCCCTGTTTTTTCTCTGTTGCTTCTGCTATTTTGTTCTGTATTTGTGTTTTTTCGTTTTGCTTTGCGTTGATTTTGTCCTGAGTTGTGTCTGCAAGAGCCAGAAGTGGCAACAAAGATGATAGTACAAACACGACTACAAGTATTACAGCAATCACAGATGCTACAATTGTTATTGTTTTTTTATTAAGCATTTTTAAACCTCACACTTTCAAGTGCTTTCTGATAGAAATTGCACTTCCAACTGCTCCGATACCTATTCCCACTACTGCAAATGCCATCATTAACATCCACCATATATTTCCAAATGGTATCATGCTGAAATCCTGGAAATTAAAGTTTCTGTATATAAGGAAATATGCAAGCCAGATTAAGCCGAATGCAATTAATGCAGAATATATCCCCATTATTACGCCTTCCACCACAAATGGCCATCTTATGAACCAGTCAGTTGCACCAACATATTTCATAATGTTGATTTCTTTTCTTCTGCCGTATACAGAAACCTTAACCGCATTTGCTATAATGAATGCTGTTATTACAGCAAATATAATTACTATCCATATGCTCACATTTCTTACAGTTTTTCTGAAAGCATTTATGTATCCTGCAGCTTCTCTGAAATCTGTTGTGTTTGCAACTCCGTCTATTTTTTCAAGTGCTTTTACAACTGTTTCTGTAAACTCAAGGTCTTTGATTTCTATTTTATAGGAATCTCTGAAAGGGTTGTCCTCTCTTAAGCCTTCTAAAATTTCCGCTTTATCTCCCAATTTTTCAAGATTTTCTTCAAAAATCTGTTCCTTGGTATATTTTTCTATATTTGATACACCTTCAATAAGCTTTATTTTTTCGCCTATTTTATCATATTGCTCATTGTCTAAGTCTTCATCTATAAAAACCTGTATCTGACAGCCTCTTGAAAACTGCTCTGTCATATAGGAAACATTGAATATAAACGCCATAAAAGCACCAAGTATAAACAATGTCGCAACAGTTGTTGAGATTGATGCGAGGGTTGTTACTTTATTTTTCTTTAAGCTTTTTGATGCCTGTCTTACATAATATTTAAGTGCATCACGAGTCATAACCATATACCCCCTTTTCTTCATCTCTTACAATATTACCGTTTTCAATGGCAATAACTCTTTTTTTCATTGTGTCTACAATATCTTTTGCGTGAGTTGCAACTATAACAGTTGTGCCTCTTTTGTTAATATCGTCAAGAATATGCATAATTTCCCATGCTGTTTCAGGGTCAAGGTTTCCTGTTGGCTCATCCGCAACAAGCATTACAGGGTTATTTATAATTGCTCTTGCAATAGCAACTCTCTGTTTTTCACCGCCTGAAAGCTGGTCAGGGTATGCGTTTGCTCTGTCTGCAAGACCTACCTGATGAAGTATCTCAGGCACTCTTTTTCTTCTCATTCTTTTTGGAGCACCTACAATTATCATTGCAAATTCTACATTTTCATAAACTGTTCTGTCGTCTAAAAGTCTGAAATCCTGAAAAACAACTCCGAGAGTTCTTCTGAACATAGGAATATCTTTTTCTTCAATTTCCCTGATATCTATTCCGTTTATTATAAATTCTCCTTCAGTTGGGAGAGTTTCTCTAAGAAACATTTTAATAAGAGTTGACTTTCCCGCACCTGATGCACCTACAAGGAAAATGAACTCGCCCTTGTCTACAAGGAAATTGACATTATTTAAAACGGGCTTTCCTGCATCGTAAGCCTTGCTGACATTTCTGGCACAAACCATCATAATGAATTTCCTCCTCTTGATGTTCTTAAGTATCTGTGTATGAGCATTGCCATTTTAAGGAGCATTGCGTCCTCGAATTTTCTTACATCAAGTCCTGTTAAGCTTTTAAGCTTATCAAGTCTGAATACAAGAGTATTTCTGTGAATATAAAGCTCTCTTGCCGCAAGAGAAATGTTAAGGTCGCAGTCTAAAAATCTCTGAACCGTGTTCATTGTTTCGGTATCTATTTCTCTTAAAATATCTTCTTTTAAAACCTCGTTTAAAAAGGCTTTGCACTTTTCTATAGGCACAGATGTAACGAGTCTGCTTACGCCAAGGCTCATATGTGCATAGATTTTGTTTCTGTTTTCAAATATATAGCCTACATCAAGGGCACTTATTGCCGCTTTATATGATTTGCTTAAATCTGCAAGCTTTTCTGAAATTCCGCCAATACCGATTGATGGCTGTTCAAAAAGAG
Organism: uncultured Eubacteriales bacterium; assembly: GCA_964568815.1. Taxonomy (GTDB): domain Bacteria; phylum Bacillota; class Clostridia; order RGIG6154; family RGIG6154; genus RGIG8700. Next base: position 4,900 of record CAZMRY010000053.1, read on the forward strand.
ATTCTGATATTCCCCCTGAAATCTGCATTGCTATATTCATAAGCTTTGTGTTTGATGGCTCGTTTTTACAGGTTCTTATAAAAACAAGCTCGTTTGCCGCATTTGTAAAGAGATAATCTCCGTCTCTTACAGGTGCAACATCTTTTATTATTTCTTTTGCATCCTGCATATTTTTTGAAGAAACATTAATTACAAAAACAACTCTTATTTCCTCATCGCTTATTCCAAGGCACTGTGCTTTCCATGATATGTTTTCGATTTTCTCATTTACAATCTGCTGGAAGAAAAATTCTTCGTCATCAAACTCACGGTTTACTGATTTAAATGCCGCAAGAGACTGTTTGATTATATCTAATACCTTTTCATCCTCCTGTTTTGCGAACAGAACATATTTATCTGTTTTATCAAAATCAAGGTCTGTTTTTGTGCATTTCTGCATAGCATTTCCAAGAGGATAGCCTATGTATTTCTGCTGTGTGCAGGCAACAACTATATTTCTGTTATCATAAATTCCTATAAGCTTTTCGTCATTTGCCGAAAGACAGTCAAAATATCTCTGATATAATGAAATTGACATTTTCTTTTCCAAGCCTTTCCGCCCGTTATTTCCCGGGTAATATTTTTTGGTATACTTATTCTAATATACACCGATTATATTGTAACACATTATCACTGTAAATGCAAAGAAAAAATGGCGAATTTTAAAATTTCGCCATTTTTTCACAAAACTTATTCAAAATCTGCCACATCTGCCCAGGAAAGGAGCAATTCTCTCTCATGCGGATTGCCTTTAACAGACTGTGATGCCGCAACTATCGGCATCCATCTCTGAACATACTGTCTTGCGGTGTCGCTCTTTATGCAGAAAAGCTCAAGATACTTTTTTGCAAGCTCTTCTTTGTTTTCAAGCTTAAACAAAAGATATGTTCTTGCCGCATCTGCAGAGGCGTTGCCTCTTGTTGCGTGTGCCCAGTCTATGATATACGGTGTTCCGTCTTCTTTTATTATTATATTTGATGGGTTTAAGTCGCCGTGACATACTTTATCGTGCTTGGGCATACCTGCAAGTCTTGCGTGAAGCTCATACTTCTGGGTTGCTGTTAAATCTGCCTCGTTGATTTTTCTGTCCATTTTATCTTTGAGTTTGTTTAAAAGCGGTGCTTTTTTGTTGTGTATTTCAATCTGAATATTTACAAGCATTTCAAGATACTCATCCTCTTTTTCAGGGTTTTCTTCCATAAGCTGTGCCATTGTTTTGCCTTTTATATATTCGGTTGTGATTGACCATTTTCCGTCTACTGTTGAAACTGCAAGAAGCTTTGGTATTTTAAGTCCTGTTTCCTCAACTCTTGCCTGATTCAATGCCTCATTCAAAACATTGGCTTTTGAATACTCAGAATCAAAAACCTTGATTATTTTTTCTCCGTCTTTATAGATGGTTTTGTCTTTTCTTTCTGCTATTATTTTCGCGGTCATTATCTTTCACCTCCGTAGTATGCATTAAGATACATTTCTTTGATTTCGCTCATTAATGGGTATCTTGGATTTGCACCTGTACACTGGTCGTCAAACGCCTGCTCTGTCATTTCATCAAGTCTTTCAAGGAATTCTTTTTCGTCTATGCCGTATTCCTTGATTGTTTTCCTGATGCCAACCTTTTCTTTAAGCTCATCAAGGGCTTTAATAAGGCTGTTTAATTTTTCTTCGTCATTTTCGCCTTCAAGACCTAAATAGTCTGCAACCTCGCCATAGCGTGCAAGTGTGTGCGGATGGTCGTATTGTGAAAATGTTCCCATTTTTACAGGTGTTTCAGATGCATTGAATTTAATAACCTCATTTATCATAAGTGCATTGGCAACACCATGTGGCAAATGATAAAACGCACCAAGCTTATGTGCCATCGAGTGACAAACTCCCAGAAATGCGTTTGCAAATGCCATACCTGCCATTGTTGCAGCATTTGCCATTTTTTCTCTTGCTTTAGCATTATTGCCATCTTCGTAAACAACAGGCAGATTTTCAAATACCATTTTAAGAGAACCAAGCGCTAATGAATCTGTATAATCTGTTGCAAGCATAGATGCGTATGCCTCTAAAGCGTGGGTTACTGCATCAATACCTGATGCCGCTGTAAGCCCCTTTGGTGCAGACATATGAAGGTCTGTATCCACTATTGCCATATCAGGTAAAAGCTCATAATCTGCAAGAGGATATTTAACACCTGTTTCTTCATCTGTTATAACCGCAAACGGTGTAACCTCAGAGCCTGTGCCTGCAGAAGTAGGGATTGCAATAAAGTATGCCTTTTCGCCCATTTTAGGGAAAGCATATACTCTTTTTCTTATGTCAATAAATCTCATTGCCATATCCTCAAAATCAACTTCAGGATGTTCATATAAAACCCACATAATTTTTGCCGCATCCATTGCACTACCACCACCGAGGGCTATTATGCAGTCAGGCTCAAATGCAAGCATCTGCTTTGCACCCTCTTTGGCACATTTAAGGGTTGGGTCAGGCTCAACATCAAAGAATGTTGTGTGTGCTATTCCCATCTGGTCAAGTTTATTTGTTACTGCCTTTGTAAATCCGTTTTCGTAAAGAAATTTATCTGTAACTATAAAAGCTTTCTTTTTGCCCATTACAGTTTTAAGCTCGTCAAGTGCCACAGGCAGACAGCCTTTTTTAATATAAATCTTCTCAGGTGCTCTGAACCAAAGCATATTTTCCCTTCTTTCTGCAACTGTTTTAATATTAAGGAGATGCTTGACACCTACATTCTCTGAAACTGAGTTTCCGCCCCATGAACCACAGCCAAGTGTTAAGGATGGAGCAAGCTTAAAGTTGTAAAGGTCTCCTATTCCACCATGAGCAGACGGTGTGTTTACAAGTATTCTGCAGGTCTTCATTCTTGCTGAATATAAATCAATCTTTTCTTTTTCATCAGTGTTTATATAAAGAGATGCTGTGTGTCCGTAGCCACCGTCTTCTATAAGTCTTTCTGCTTTTCTAAGTGCATCCTCAAAGCTTTCTGACTTATACATTGCAAGAACAGGCGAAAGCTTTTCGTGTGCAAATTCTTCTGTAAGCTCTACAGAGTCAACCTCGCCGATGAGAATTTTTGTATTTTCTTCCGCCTGAACATCTGCAAGCTGTGCAATTTTATATGCACTCTGCCCTACTATCTTGGCATTTAATGCTCCGTTTATTATTATGGTTTTTCTTACCTTTTCGGTTTCTTCCTTATTCAGGAAATAACAGCCTCTTTTTTCAAATTCAGCTTTTACATCTTCATAGATGGTTTCAGGCACTATAACACTTTGCTCAGATGCACATATCATACCGTTATCAAAGGTTTTTGAATGAATAATTGAGTTTACTGCAAGAATAATATCTGCTGAGTTGTCAATTATGGCAGGGGTATTTCCTGCACCTACGCCAAGGGCAGGTGTTCCGCTTGAATAAGCTGCCTTTACCATACCAGGACCGCCTGTTGCAAGGATTATGTCGCTTTCTTTCATAACTGTGTTTGTAAGCTCTAAAGAGGGAACATCTATCCAGCTGATTATATTTTCAGGAGCTCCTGCTTTAACCGCCGCCTCAAGCACGATTTTCGATGCCTCAATGGTAGATTTTTTCGCTCTCGGATGAGGGCTTATGATAATTGCATTTCTTGTTTTAATAGCCAAAAGGCATTTAAAGATTGCAGTTGATGTGGGGTTTGTTGTTGGTATAACCGCACCGATAACACCTATAGGCTCCGCAATTTTCTTTATTCCGTATGCCCCATCTTCTTCTATTACTCCGCAGGTTTTTGTATCTTTATATGCGTTGTAAATATATTCAGAGGCATAATGATTTTTAATAACCTTGTCTTCTGTAATTCCCATTCCTGTTTCTTCAACAGCCATTTTTGCAAGGGAAATTCTTGCTCTGTTTGCCGCAAGGGCAGCCGCCTTGAATATTTTATCTACCTGCTCCTGACTGAAAGTGCTGAACTTAAGCTGAGCCTCTCTTAATCTTTCCATGGCAGACAAAAGTGTTTCAACGCTGTCTGTTATTTTATATTTTTCCATTTTCTCATCTCCTCTAATTACTGTCAGGTTTGAATATAACACACTTTGTTCGTTTTGTCAAATCTTTTTGTTCATTTTAAATAATAAAATGTTTGTAATTATCATAATATATGTTATATAAGATAAATTTGTGCAGCAACTTACATATTTTTAAATTGCATTCTGTATAAATATATGATATACTTACCTAAAGGAATGATTAAAAATGAAAAAAGCATTAATTGCCATGAGCGGTGGTGTTGATTCAAGTGTTGCCGCTTATCTTATAAAAGAAAAAGGTTTTGAGTGTATGGGGGCTACAATGAGACTCCATTGCAAAGAAAACGAGGATGCAAGCTGTTTAACCTCAAAGGATATTGAGGATGCAAGAAAAATAGCCACATCACTTGGTATGCCCTACGAGGTTTATGACTTTCAGGAGAATTTTAAAGAAAAGGTTATAGACAAATTTGTAAACACCTATAAAACAGGGGGTACACCAAACCCATGTGTTGACTGTAACAGACATTTAAAGTTTGCGGCACTTATGAACAAAATGAAAGAGCTTGGTCTTGACTATGTTGTAACAGGACATTATGCAAGAGTTTCCTTTGATGAAGAAAGCGGAAGATATTTATTGAAAAAGGGCCTTGATGAAACAAAGGACCAGAGCTATGTTCTCTATTCTTTAACACAAGAACAGCTTTCCCATATTCTTCTTCCCTTGGGTGAATATACGAAAGAAGAAACAAGACGCATTGCAGAAAACTTAGACCTTGAGCTTTCACAGAAAAAAGACAGTCAGGATATTTGCTTTGTTCCTGACGGAGATTATGCAAAATTTATTGAAGAATACACAGGCGAAAAGTTTGACGAGGGCGACTTTGTTGACCTTCAGGGCAACAAGCTTGGCACTCACAAAGGAATTATCCGCTATACCATAGGCCAAAGAAAAGGACTTGGTCTTGCCCTGCCTGCCTCAATGTATGTAACAAAAACATCAGTTGAAGAAAATAAGGTTTATCTTGGCTTTAACGAAGATTTATTTTCAAAAGAGCTTGATGCAACAGACATAAATCTTATTTCGGTTGATAAAATCACAGAGCCGTTAAAATGCACCGCAAAAATTAGATATAAGCACAAAGAAGCTCCCTGCACAGTATGGCAGACAGAAAATGACCGCCTCCACATTGAATTTGACGA
>CAZMRY010000054.1:0-9818 GCA_964568815.1 uncultured Eubacteriales bacterium
GAGTTTACGATTTAGATAAGGTTAAAGAAAGAATATTAAAAATTCCAGAAAAAGTTCATCTTCACACAGACCTTATTGCAGGTCTTCCTTTAGAGACCTATGAAACCTTTAAAAAAGGCTTTGATTATGCTTACTCTATGAAACCTGATATGCTTCAGCTTGGCTTTTTAAAGCTTCTTCACAATACAAAACTTAAAAAAGATGCAGACAAATACGGCATAGTAACAACTTCTTTTCCGCCTTATGAGGTTCTTGAAACAAACACAATGTCCAAAGAAGACATAATAAAGCTTAAAAGGTGCGAAAATGCAGTTGATAAAATATATAACTCAAAAGGATTTGAAAACACATTAAAGCTTATAGAAAAGCCCTTTGAAACCTTTACTGATTTAGGCGAAAAGCTGTGGCAGAAAGAAAAAAGCGCCCCTATCTCAAAGACTGAGCTTTATGTGTTCTTATATGAGTATTTCGGTGAAAGCTCAAAGCTTTACTTAGTTATGGATTTTATGCTTACAAACCCAAAAACTGCCCTGCCTGATAAGCTCAAAGAAAATGTGGGGAAAGACCTTTTCAGAGAGATTTGTTCAAGGGAAGAATACATTGGTAAAAGAATAAGGGTTGAAAGAGTAAAAAATAACTGTTTAATACTTTGCGAAAAAGAGATAAAAGTGTCGCAAGTTCATTGACAATAAAGGCATTTTGTGATAAAATTTAGTGTAATTTTTGAAAGGACGGATAAAATGAAAAAAGTTGCAATTATTATGGGCTCAGACAGCGATATGCCTATTGCTGAAAAAGCAGTTAACACTTTAAAGGAATACGGTGTTCCTTTTGAAGTACATATATATTCTGCACACAGAACTCCAAAAGAGGCCGCAGAGTTTACATCAAAGGCTAAGGAAAATGGTTTTGGTGCAATTATTGCCATAGCAGGTATGGCGGCACACCTTGCAGGTGCAATAGCTGCAAACACATTGCTTCCTGTTATAGGAATTCCTGCAAAAAGCAAAAGCTTAGACGGTATGGACGCACTTCTTTCAACAGTTATGATGCCATCAGGTATTCCTGTTGCAACTGTTGCAATTGACGGCGGTGCAAATGCGGCACTTCTTGCAATAGAAATTCTTGCAACATCAGATGATGAGCTTTATGCACTCCTTAAAGAAAAAAGAGAGGCGGCGGCAAAGGTTGTTCTTGAAAAGGACAAGGCTGTATGTGAGAAATTCAATAACTGACGGAGGTAAAGTATGGGAGGCTTTTTTGGAGCGGTCAAGAAAAACGACGCAATATACGATGTGTTCTTCGGAACAGACTATCATTCACATCTTGGAACAAAAAGAGGCGGTATGGCTGCCTATGACAAAGAAATCGGACTTCAGAGAGACATCCACAATATAGAAAACTCTCCTTTTCGTACAAAGTTTGAAGGAATTTTTGACGAAATGAAGGGTACTGCGGCAATCGGCTGTATCAGTGATACAGACCCGCAACCGCTTTTAATCAGTTCATCAAACGGCTCTTATGCAATCGGCATTGTGGGACGAGTAACAAACAAAGACGAGATAGTTAAAAATTATCTTGAAGAATACCACGGTCATTTCAATGCAATGACAGGGGGAAAAATCAACACAACCGAGCTTATAGGCTCGCTTATAAACACCAAAAAGGATTTTGTTGAGGGCATAAAATATGCTCAGAGTATCATTGAGGGAACTGCATCAATCCTAATTTTAAAGGACGACGGTACAATCATTGCCGCCCGTGACAGACTTGGAAGACTTCCTGTTGAGGTGGGTAAGTGTGACGAGGGGTATGCGGTGTCCTTTGAAGCATTTGCATACACAAAGCTTGGATATGAGTCTGTAAAAGAGCTTGGCCCAGGTGAAATAGTACATATTACTGCAGACGGTGTAACTCAGCTTGCACCACCGGGAAAAGAAATGAAAATCTGCGCCTTTCTCTGGAGCTATTACGGATACCCCAATTCAAGCTATGAGGGCGTAAATGTTGAGCTTATGAGATACAGAAACGGCGAAATAATGGCAGAGGCAGACAAGAAAGCAGGAACAGCCTGCAATCTTGATTATGTAAGCGGTGTTCCTGATTCAGGCACACCTCATGCAATCGGCTATGCAAACAAAAGCGGTGTACCATTTGCAAGACCTTTTATAAAATATACACCAACCTGGCCAAGAAGCTTTACTCCTGCCAGACAGTCGGACAGAAACAAAATTGCAAAAATGAAACAAATTCCCGTACACGAGCTTATAAAGGACAAAAATCTTCTTTTTGTAGACGATTCAATTGTTCGCGGAACACAGCTTAAGGAAACGGTTGAATTCCTTTATGAACATGGTGCAAAAGAAGTGCATATGCGTTCTGCCTGTCCGCCTATTATGTACGGATGTAAATATCTTAACTTCTCAAGCTCAAGCAGTGAAATGGAGCTTATTGCACGAAGAGTTATTATGGAGCTTGAGGGCGAAGAGGGCTTTAAATACCTTGAAGAATACAGCAACGGCGAAACAGAAAGAGGTAAAAAATTAAGAAAAGCAATCTGTGAAAAATTCAAGTTTGCGTCTCTTGAATTCCAGTCCATAGACGGAATCGTTGAGGCTATAGGAATTGACAAGTGCAAGCTTTGCACATATTGCTGGAACGGAAAAGAATAAATTATTATAATAGGAGAAATGAGAAATGCATACAAATTCAAAATCAGACAGCTATGCAGCAGCAGGTGTTGACATTACTGCAGGCTACAAAGCAGTAGAACTTATGAAAGAACACATCAAAACAACTTTGACAGACGGTGTTTGCTCAGATGTAGGAGGCTTTGGCGGTTTGTTTATGCCAAACCTTGCAGGAATGAAACAGCCTGTTTTAGTCAGCGGTACAGACGGTGTCGGAACAAAGCTTAAGCTTGCATTCCTTCTTGATAAGCACGACACAGTTGGTATCGACTGCGTTGCTATGTGCGTTAACGATATTATCTGCTGCGGTGCAAGACCGTTGTTTTTCCTTGACTACATAGCTTGCGGAAAGAATGTTCCTGAAAAGATTGCACAGATAGTTGCAGGCGTTGCAAACGGATGCAGACAGTCAGGAGCGGCATTAATCGGCGGTGAAACTGCAGAAATGCCTGGCTTTTATCCTGTTGATGAATATGATTTGGCAGGTTTTGGCGTTGGTATTGTAGATAAAGAAAAAATCGTAGACAACTCAAAGATTGAAGAAGGCGATGTTATTATCGCTCTTAAATCAAGCGGTGTTCATTCAAACGGTTTCTCACTTGTTAGAAAGGTTTTCGATGTAGAAAACGCAGATTTAAGCGAAACCTATGCAGAACTTGGCGGAAAATCAATTGGCGAAGCCCTTTTAACACCAACAAAGATTTATGTTAAACCAATGGTTGCCCTTTTTGATAAGGTTACAGTTAAAGCTGTATCACATATTACAGGCGGCGGTTTCTACGAAAATATTCCAAGAAGTATTCCTGACGGATTTACTGCTAAAATCAACAAAGCAGATGTTCAGATTCATCCGCTCTTTGATATTATTGCTAAAAAAGGCAACATTTCAGAAAGAGATATGTTCAACACATTTAATATGGGTGTTGGTATGACAGTTGTTGTTTCAAAAGAAGATAAAGACGAGGCTCTTAAAATCCTTAGAGAAAACGGCGAAGAAGATGCTTATGTAATCGGTGAAATCCTTAAGGGAGACGAAAAAATCATATTATGAGAACAATAAGAATTGCAGTTCTTGTATCAGGGGGAGGAACAAATCTTCAGGCAATAATTGATGCCCAGAATAGCGGTATTTTAAAAAGCGGAAAGGTAGAGCTTGTTATTGCCGACAAAAGAGAGGCGTACGCCCTTACAAGAGCAGAAAACAGTAATATAAAAACAGCAGTAGTAGTCAAAAAGGAATGTGCTGCAAAGGCTGAATTTGAAGAAAAAATCATAAACATCCTTGAAGAAAACAGCATAGACTTTATTATTCTTGCAGGCTTTATGCAGATTTTAAGTGAAAACTTCACTAAAAAATATGCGAACAGAATAATAAATGTTCATCCATCATTAATTCCCTCATTCTGTGGTGAAGGCTTTTACGGACTTAGGGTTCACGAGGCGGCGCTTAATTACGGAGTTAAGGTTACAGGTGCAACAGTTCACTTTGTTAACGAAATTCCTGACGGCGGTAAAATAATTTCACAAAGGGCAGTTGAAATCAAAGAGGGAGACACTCCTGAAATTCTTCAGAAGAGAGTTATGGAAAATGCTGAATGGATAATCCTGCCACAAGCAGCAGAAATAGTTTCACAAAAGATGCTGGAGGAAGAAAAATGAAAATACTTGTAGTTGGCGGCGGCGGTAGAGAGCATGCCATTATCAAAAAGCTTAAAGAGAGCAAAAAGGTTGAAAAAATCTATGCTGCTCCCGGAAACGGCGGTATTGCCCGTGATGCAGAGATAGTTAACATTTCTGCAGAAGAAAAAGAAAAAATGGTTGAATTTGCAGTAGAAAACAACATTGATTACTGTGTTGTTGCTCCTGATAATCCTTTGGTTGACGGATTTGTTGATGCTTTGGAAGAAAAAGGCATCAAATGCTTTGGACCTAAAGCAAATGCGGCAATAATAGAGGGAAGTAAGGTGTTCTCAAAAGACCTTATGAAAAAATATAACATCCCAACCGCACAGTATGAAACCTTTAACGATAAAGAAAAGGCACTTGAATATGTAAAAAACTGTGCCATTCCTGTTGTAGTTAAGGCAGACGGTCTTGCGCTTGGTAAAGGCGTTATAATTGCAACCACAAGAGATGAGGCTGTTGATGCTGTTAAGTCAATTATGGAGGACAAGGTTTTCGGTGCAAGCGGAAATAACATCGTTATCGAGGAATTCTTAACAGGTCCTGAGGTTTCTGTTTTATCTTTCACAGACGGAAAAACAGTTGTGCCTATGGTTTCTTCAATGGACCATAAAAGAGCTCTTGATAATGACGAAGGCTTAAACACAGGCGGTATGGGAACTATCGCTCCAAACCCTTATTATACAGAAGATGTAGCAAAAGAATGTATGGAAAAAATCTTTATCCCTACAATTGAGGCTATGAACAAAGAGGGAAGATGCTTTAAAGGATGTCTGTACTTTGGTCTTATGCTTACAAAAGACGGTCCTAAGGTTATTGAATACAACTGTCGTTTCGGCGACCCTGAAACACAGGTTGTACTTCCGCTTTTAGAGTCTGACCTTTTAGAGGTTATGATGGCAACATCTGATGAAAGATTAAGCGAAATTGAAGTTAAGTTTAAGGACAAGAGTGCCTGCTGTGTTGTAATGGCATCAAAAGGCTACCCTCAGAGCTATGAAAAGGGCTATGAAATAACAATGCCTGAAGATAAAAATATCTATGTTGCAGGAGCAAAGCTTGAAGATGGCAAGCTTTTAACCTCAGGCGGCAGAGTTTTAGGTGTTACTGCTATCGGTGACACACTTAAAGATGCAATAGAAAACGCCTACAGCGATGTTGAGCTTGTTCACTTTGAGAATAAGTTCTACAGAAAAGATATAGGCAAGAAAGCAATGGAGGTGTAAGTTTTGGTTTATCGTATTTATTCAGAAAAGAAACCGCAGTTCAGAAACGAAGCAAAAGGACTTTTATCAGAAATTAAATCATTTCTCGGTATAAAAAATCTTGAAGATATAAGAATTATAAACAGATATGATGTTGAAGGCATCAAAAAAGAGCTTTTTGATTATGCCTGCAACACAGTGTTCTCAGAACCACAGCTTGATGACATAACAACCAAGCTTGAAATCGGCAATGCAAAGGTTTTTGCAAGCGAATTTCTGCCCGGTCAGTTTGACCAGAGAGCAGATTCGGCGGCACAGTGTATACAGCTTATTTCACAGGGTGAAAAACCTCTTGTTCGTACAGCAAAGGTTTATCTTATGTACGGCAACATAACAGAAGATGATGTAAACAAAATCAAAGGCTATGTAATAAATGCAGTTGAATCTATGGAGGCATCACTTGAAGAAAAAGAAACTCTTAAAACAGAGTATGAAACACCTGACTGCGTTGCAACCTTAGACGGTTTTATTGCTTTAGACAAAGCAGGACTTGAAGAATTTATTGCTCAGTTTGGTCTTGCAATGGATATTGATGATATTTTATTCTGTCAGCAGTATTTTGTTAAGGAAAACAGAAATCCAACCATTACAGAAATCAGAATGATTGATACATACTGGTCAGACCACTGCAGACATACAACATTCTCAACAAATATCGACACAGTTACATTTGGTGACGAGCTTTCACAGAAGCTTTATGAAGAATATCTTGAAACAAGAGATGCAGTTAACGATAAAAAACCAATTACATTAATGGATGTTGCAACTGTTGCAGTAAAATATCTTAAAAAGACAGGTCAGCTTGATAAGCTTGATGAGTCTGAAGAAATCAATGCCTGCACAGTTAAAATTGAAGTTGAAGTTGACGGCAAAAAAGAGCCATGGCTCCTTCTCTTTAAAAATGAAACACATAACCACCCTACAGAAATCGAACCTTTCGGAGGTGCGGCAACCTGTATCGGCGGTGCTATAAGAGACCCACTTTCAGGAAGAGCATATGTTTACGGTGCAATGAGAGTAACAGGTGCGGCTGACCCATTAAAGCCTGTATCTGAAACACTTCCTGGTAAGCTCCCACAGAGAAAAATCGTAACAACTGCAGCAGCAGGTTATTCATCATACGGTAACCAGATTGGTCTTGCTACAGGTATTGTAGACGAGCTTTATCACGAAGGCTACAAAGCAAAAAGAATGGAAATCGGTGCAGTTATTGCAGCGGCTCCGCAGGAAAATGTACGCCGTGAATGTCCAAGACCTGGTGATGTTGTTATTCTCCTTGGGGGAAGAACAGGCAGAGACGGTTGCGGCGGAGCAACAGGCTCATCAAAATCACACACTGCATCATCTTTGACAAGCTGTGGTGCAGAGGTACAGAAGGGTAACGCTCCTGAAGAAAGAAAGCTACAGAGATTGTTCAGAAACCCTGATGCAACAACATTAATCAAAAGATGTAACGACTTCGGTGCAGGCGGTGTATCTGTTGCAATCGGTGAGCTTGCAGACGGACTTGAAATTGACCTTAACGCAGTTAAGAAAAAATATGACGGACTTGACGGAACAGAGCTTGCAATCTCTGAATCACAGGAAAGAATGGCAGTTGTTGTAGAGAGTAAAGATGCGGACAAGTTCTTGGCTCTTGCAGAAAAAGAAAACTTAGAGGCAACAATCGTAGCAAGGGTTACAGAAGAAAAAAGACTTGTTATGCACTGGAACTCAAAGGTTATCTGTGATATTAACAGAGAATTCCTGAATTCAAACGGTGCACAGAAACACATTGATGCAAAAATAGCACCTACACAGGCTGACTATGAAAAGAAGCTTCCTGAAAACTTCAAGGATGGCTACAAGGCACTTGCAGAAGACCTTAATGTATGCTCAAAGAGAGGTCTTTCAGAAAGATTTGACTCAACAATCGGTGCGGGAACAGTTCTTATGCCATTTGGCGGTAAGTATCAGTTAACGCCTGCACAGGCAATGGTACAGAAAATTTCTGTTGAAAAGAAACATACAAACGACTGCTCACTTATGGCATGGGGCTTTAACCCATTTATTTCAGAAAAGAGTCCCCTTCACGGTGCATATCTTGCAGTTATTGAATCTGTATCAAAGCTTATTGCCTGCGGTGCAGAATTTAGTGATGTATATTTAACATTCCAGGAATACTTTGAAAAGCTTGGAAAAACAGACCTTAGATGGGGTAAGCCTCTTGCGGCACTTCTCGGTGCGTTTAAGGCACAGAAAGAGCTTAAAATCGGTTCAATCGGTGGTAAGGACTCAATGAGCGGTTCTTTTGAAAACATCGATGTTCCTCCAACGCTTGTTTCATTTGCAGTTACAACAGAAAAGGTTGAAAACATTGTAAGCGGTGAGTTCAAGAAAGCAGGCAATAAGGTTATTTTTATCAAGCCACAGTACGACGAAAACAATCTTCCTGTAACAGCATCACTCTTAGAATGCTTTGACAAGGTTACAAAGCTTGTAAGAGAAAACAGAGCAAAGGCAGTATATACCCTTACATACGGCGGTATTGCAGAAGCAGTAATGAAGATGGCAATGGGTAATGGTTTTGGCTTTGAATATGAAAATATCAGCCTTGAGGAAATCTTTAAGTACAACTACGGTGCATTTCTTGTTGAAGTTGAAGAGGTAAAAACAGATGAAACAGTTATCGGTACAGTTACAGAAAAGAAAGAATTTGTACTCGGTACAGAATGTGTATCTGTTGATGAAATCAACAAGGCATATGAAGACAAGCTTGAAAAAATCTTTAGCTGTAACATAAGCCACGAAAACAGCAAGGTTAAAAACTTCTCGTTTGATGCAAAGGAAAGAGTAGCACCAAGCATAAAGGTTGCAAAACCAAAGGTAATAATCCCTGTATTCCCAGGCACAAACTGTGAGTTCGACTCAGCAAAGGCTATGGAAGATGCAGGAGCGGAAAGCGAAATTTTCGTAATAAATAACTTAACACCTGAGGGAATTGTAAGAAGCGTAAATGAGTTTGCTGAAAAGATTAATAATTCACAGATGATATTTATCCCGGGCGGTTTCTCAGGCGGTGACGAACCTGAAGGTTCAGGTAAGTTCATAACAGCGGTATTCAGAAACGAAATTATAAAAGAGGCAGTAACAAATCTCCTGCAGAAGAGAGACGGTCTTATGTGCGGTATCTGTAATGGTTTCCAGGCACTCATAAAGCTTGGTCTTGTTCCATATGGTAAGATAATCGACACAGACGAAAACTGCCCAACATTAACCTACAACACAATTGCAAGACATCAATCAAAGATTGTAAGAACAAGAATTGCTTCAAACAAATCTCCATGGCTTGCAGACACAAATGTAGGAGATGTATATAATGTTCCGATCTCACACGGTGAGGGAAGATTTATAGCGACAGATGAGCTTATAAGACAGCTTGCAGAAAATGGTCAGATTGCAACACAGTATGTTGATTTAGAGGGCAATGCAACAACAGACGTAGCCTTCAATCCAAACGACTCAATGTATGCAATCGAAGGTATCACATCACCAGACGGCAGAGTGTTCGGTAAAATGGGACACAGCGAAAGAATAGGAAACGGACTCTACAAGAATGTATATGGAGATTACGATATAAAAATGTTCACCTCCGCTGTTAAATATTTCAAATAAAAAAACGGTCCAGAGCGAAGACACGCGTAAAGCGTGTCTTCTTTTTACTGATTTTTCAGCTCGTGTACACAAAGTACACCACGCCTCAAATCAGCAAAATCTGAACTCGTTTTTTATCTGAAATCAATTGCTACAACTTGGGTATATCAAATTTTTGGAACTTATTGGAGTATTTTAATAATATTATTGATTACAGACCAAAGCCCCGCAAATAGCGGGGCTTTGGTCTGTATAGTCTTGCTTGGTCGCATAAAAGGAGCTGGAATTAAAAAGGTGCACACCATTGGTGTGCACGAAAAACGCACAGCTCCAATGTTGCGACACATCTTAATAACTCCACAAGATATTATTAATAGAGCGTGTATTTTTGTCAACCCTGAAGATTAATATTTCCATTTGATAAAACCATAACTGTCAAGTATCTGAAAGAATTTGGCGAGGCGTTCATAGAGAGGGGAGGCTTTTTCTCCAAAGTGGGCGTCAACCTCTTTGCCAAGCTCTATGATGTTTTTTTCACCATCAATTA